>JASHPF010000048.1 GCA_030038295.1 Streptosporangiaceae bacterium | reverse complement strand
GCGGTCACCGCCGTGGTGCTCGGCGTGCACATGGCTGGCATGCAGCGCAGCCTGGCTGCGCAGGAGCGCCGCGACGGTGCGCTCTCGGCGATCCTCGGTGCGCATGACGCGGTCGTACTGACCGCCGCGGTGACGACCGGCGGCACGGCCACCGTCGTGATGTCGCATCATGCGCGCGCGCTGGTCTTCACCGCGAGCGGGCTGCCGAGGCTGCCGGGCTCCCGCGGTTACGAGCTGTGGCTGGCCGGCCCGGCCGGGACCCGGTCGGCCGGCATGCTGCCGCCCGGCCGGCACGGCATGACGGGGCCGATGATCGTCGGGCGGCTCGCCCCCGGTGATTCGGTGGAGCTCACCGTTGAGCCCGTCGGCGGGTCCGCACGCCCGACGTCCGCGCCGCTCGTCTGGCTGTACCTCGGCGCCTGACCGGTCGGGGCGGACCGGCCACCGCGGCAGCAGGCGGGGCGACAGCCGCGGCCGCGGCAGGCTAACGTGGCCACCGTGAAAGCATCCCCCGAAGCGCAGCTGCGGCTGCTGGAGCTCGCCGACCTCGATGCCGAGCTGGGGAGGCTGGAGCACCGCCGCAGGAACCTGCCTGAGCACGCCCAGGTCGCCACGCTTGAGCAGCGAGACCGGCAGCTGCGGGATGAGATAGCTGCGCTGGAGGCGCGCGAAGGCGATCTCAGGCGCGAGCAGGTCAAGGCGGACACCGACGTCGAACAGGTGCGCAGCCGGATCGCACGGGACCGGACCAGGCTGGACACCGGCCAGGTCAGCTCGCCCAGGGAACTGGAGAACCTGCAGTCAGAGATCGAGTCGCTGCTGCGTCGCCAGTCGGATCTCGAAGACGTCGAGCTCGACGTGATGGAGCGGCTGGAGGCGGCGCAGGGCAGGCTCAAGGAGGCCGGCGCCGAGCGGGTGTCCGTGGGCGCCGAGCTGGAGTCCGTGGTCGGCCGGCGCGACGCCGCGCTCGCCGAGCTGGGCGGGCTGTCGGCGCGGGCGGCAGACCGGCGCGCGGCAGTGGCCGAACAGGAGCCGGCCGACCTGCTTGACCTGTACGAGCGGCTGCGGGTCCAGCACGGCGGCGTCGGCGCGGCGGCGCTGCGCCGTGGCCAGTGCCAGGGCTGCCACCTCACGTTGAACACCGCTGATCTGAACGTGATCCGCGCCGCGGCGCCCGACGACGTGGTGCGGTGCGAGGAGTGTCGGCGGATCCTGGTCCGGACCGATGAATCGGGGCTCTGACCGCCGCGCCGCGACAACCGAGGCGGGCGGTGCTGGCGCGGCAGGCGGCTGGCGGCGGACCCAAGCGCCAGCGACCACCACGCTGCTGGTCAGGCACGGGCAGACCGAGATGTCGGTGCAAGGCCGGTTCGCCGGTCGGGGCGACGTCCCGCTGACTTCCACGGGCTTGGCGCAGGCTACCGCGGTAGCGGCCCGGCTGACCGGGCGCCCGGTGGACCTGGTCGTGACCTCGCCGCTGAGCCGGGCCAGGGACACCGCTCGGGTGGTCGCCGACGCCGCCGGGGTGCCGCTTACGGTCGACGATGACCTGGCTGAGACCGACTTCGGCGCCTGGGAAGGCCTGACCTTCGCGGCGGTCATCGCCCGCTGGCCAGCCGAACTGGCGGCATGGCAGCGCGACGCGGACGCTGCTCCGCCGGGCGGCGAAAGCTTCGGCGCGGTCGCGAGGAGGGTCAACGGCGCGCTGGACCGGCTGCTAGCCGAGCACGAGGGCCAGACGATCGTGGTGGTCAGCCACGTGACCCCGATCAAGACGCTCGTATGCCGGGCGCTGCTCGCGCCGACCGCGGCGATGTTCCGGATGCACCTTGACGTCGCGTCGCTCTGCGAGGCCGCGTGGTTCGCCGACGGCCCGGCCCTGCTTCGATCCCTGAACGACACCGCGCACCTGCGCGTGGGCTGACCGGCGGCGTGCCACCCCCCGCACGCGCGGGGCGCGGCTGCGCCGATTTAGGACCGCTTGAGTTCATTGTTCTGACCGATCGCGTCGCCGTGTGTGTAAATACTCTCCGCGTGTGGAATAGCACTCCTCGTAATTGATCAAGACGGGGGGAGATCAGTGCCTGTACAATCAACGACCCGCGCGGCGACCCGCCGTAGTTCGGCGAGTTCCGCTCGCAGCAGGCCGGTGAGCCGCAGTGCGTCACGAGGCACTGCGAGCCGGTCGAAATCCATGTCAGGCTCCGGGACGTCATCGGCCCGGTCGTCGGCCAGCCGCAGCGGCGCTGCGTCGGCCCGCGGCACGGCGTCGAGGACGACACCACGGAGCACCGCATCGCGGTCGACCCGCACGACGGCATCGCGATCGACCGCCTCCCGCTCTACCGCGTCGCGCTCGTCCACCGCCGGCCGCAGCACGGCCAGCCGCAGCAACGGTAGCCGGACGGCGAGCCGGACCGGCACGAGTCGCAGCACCACGGCGCGGCGCAGTACGTCCAGCCGCAGCAGCACGACGCCGGCGACCGCGGCGAAGGGGGTTTCCTCGGCTGCAACCAAGGTGACCTCAGCGGCCTCCAGGATGACGGCGGCCGCCACCAGGGCGACGGCGTCGGCCCGCACGATGTCGTCGGCGATGCAGTCGATGAACACCGCCACCAAGGCGATGACGTCGGCTGCGAAGGCGCTCATGACGGCCGCCAAGACCATGCAGAGCGCCAAGCCGATGGCAGCTGCCCCGGTGCGGCGTTCGACCTCGCGGTCGCGGCCGTCAACGAGGTCAACCTCCAGGACCGCGTCCCGGTCGATGCCCTCCAGGGCAGGCGACATGGCGATGGCGGAGTCTGGTGAGCGCCCAGCGAGGCGCGTCTCATCGAGCCGGTCGGGCTCGGCGCTATCGAGGCCGCGGAGCAGCTCCGCCCGGTCACGCGCGTCCGCCCGCCGGACGGCGAGTCGGCCAGCCAGCCGCCCTGGGGCGTCCGGCGTACGGCCGTCGTCCTCGCTGACGCTGTCCGCTCCGGCCCAGTCGCGCAGCAACGGTGAGTACGGCAGCCTGATTGGCAGCCTGATCCACTGAGGCTCGCGGACACGGCGGGCGGTGCCGGCGATGCTGCCGGCACCGCCCGCCTCGCGCTGGCTGGGCTGGCGGCGCGGCGCCCCTTATGCTGGAGTGAGCGACGGGCGAGCCGGCCGGGCGGCCGCGTCGCGTCAGCACGTGCTGGCGCGCCGAGGAAGGTCCGGGCTCCGCAGGGCAGGGTGGTCGGTAACGCCGACCCGGGGCAACCCGCGGGACAGTGCCACAGAAAGCAAACCGCCCCCGGACCTGTCCGGGGGTAAGGGTGAAACGGTGGTGTAAGAGACCACCAGCGCCCAGGGTGACCTGGGCGGCTCGGTAAACCCCACCCGGAGCAAGGTCAAGAGGGAGCGCACCCGAGCGGCGCGCTCCTGCGCGAGCGATCGAGGGCTGCCCGCCCGAGCTCGCGGGTAGACCGCTCGAGGCTGCCGGCAACGGCAGCCCTAGATGGATGGCCGCCGGCCCGCGCGAGCGGGCGCACAGAACCCGGCCTACAGGCCGACTCGCCCGCCGCCCGTGACTTCGCCGGGCGGCAGCGGGGCCGTCGGCGTGCTCGTGTCAGGACCGGAACGCGGCGTAGATGATCGTGGCCAGCCGGTCGATCATCTCGTCCCTGGGCAGCCTGACCTCCGTGCCCATCAGGTAGTTGATCCGCTCGAGCATCATCAGGCAGGCGACGGCGGTTAGCTCGGCGTGCTCGGTACGCAGACCATCGCCGGCCGGCCCGCCGTCCGCGGCGGTCATTCCCTGGGTCATGACCTCAGAAAGCCGGAACAGCACCTGCAGCCCGTCGCTGAACACGCTCTCGCCGACAATCTCCGCCTGGCTCAGGATCCGGATGACGGTGGCGTGGGCGCCATAGGTGTCGCAGAACCGCTCGACCCACCGGCGCAACGCAGCTTTACCTGCCTCATTGCTGGTGACCACGGGAAACTCATCGGTGATCTCCGCCATATCCACCAGGGCGTCGCGCAGCAGCGTCCGGAAGAGGTCGTCCTTGTTGGCGAAATACAAATAGAATGTGCCGTGCGAGGTCTTAGCCCGGCGGACGATGTCCTCGACTCTGGCCGCCTGGAAGCCCGCCTCCCCGAACTCGGCCAGGCCCGCCTGCAACAGCCTGCGGACCGTCTCACGGCCGTGCGCGCCTAGTTCGCGCTGCAGGGCCGGCACGCCGCCGTCGACCGACGGGCGCAGCGGCCGCGCTCCGCCGGTAGCGCGATTGCTCAGCTGTCCGCCCCTTTTGTGCCCGCCGCCGTCAGCCGGCGCCTCGCCTTGCTGGCCGAGCCGGCCCACCTTCGGTCCAGGCGGATTCGCCCGCATGCCGGGTTGCGCTTCCTAGCGCGCCGCGCCGCGCGCCAGCGCGCCGCACAGCGCGATGCTGGCTCGCCCGGATGTCCGACACATGTCGGGAGACTAACCGGTGACCGGCCTTGCGGCCACGGCGGGGTCGATGGTGGTCGCCATGGTACCGCGCGGGACCGCTGCCCTTTCGCCGACCAGTTAACCAGATACCGCTTAGCCGGGCCACATTTTGTCGCGAATTCCGGTGGAGCCAGCGCTTCGCTGCAGCTAGATAGGGCTTTCACAGAGTTCGGGCGGAGGCTACAGCTGACAGCGGTATCAGGTGACGTAAGCGTCATTATTTGCTTCGAATTAGCGGCGCGTGCGGAAATAGAGACCATGACTCGCGACAGAGCCGGGGGTGGAACCGTGCTCGGGCAGCCGCCTGCCCGACCGCAGCCGGGCATCATCCCGGCCGACGCGATGGCGGCCAAAGCCGCCGCCGAGAACTTCCCCGTCGCCCTGCGGGCCCTTCCGCGCCGCTACCGCGACCACCTGATGGCCGTGTACGCGTTTGCCAGGACGGTGGACGACATCGGCGACGAGGCGCCGCCGGAACAGCGACCGCGGTTGCTCGCCGAGCTGCGCGAGGACCTCGAGCGGCTCTACGCCGGCCAGCCCGCCACCCGGCCAGCCCACCCCGCTGTGCGCGGGCTTGCCGATGCGGTGACCGACTGTGCCATTCCGATGCGACCCTTTCGTGACCTGATCGCGGCGAACGAGCAAGACCAGGTCGTGTCCCGGTACCAGACGTTCGACGACCTGCTCGGCTACTGCCGGCTATCGGCCAACCCGGTCGGACAGCTCGTGCTGTACGTGTTCGGGCGCTACACGCCCGAGCGCGCCGAGCTGTCCGACGCCGTCTGCAGTGCCCTCCAGGTCGTGGAGCACCTGCAGGACGTCGCCGAGGACTTCCGGGCCGGCCGGGTCTATGTGCCGCTTGACGACCTGCACAGCCACGGCTGCACCGAGCAGGACCTGGCTGCACCGTCGGCCTCGCCGGAGCTTCGCCTGGTGGTCGCGGCCGAGGCCGACCGCGCCGCGGCGCTGCTGGCAGCGGGCTCGCCGCTGGTGGGCCAGCTGCGCGGAGCAGCGCGGATCGCGGTCGCCGGCTACCTGGGGGGTGGTCGGGCGGCGCTGCGCGCGCTCGCGCGGAACGGCTACGACGTGCTCGCGAGCAGTCCACGGCCGTCCAAGGGCGGGACCGCAGTGGCGTTCCTCGGCGCGCTGGTCCGGGGCCGGTGAGCCGGTGACGCTCAGTGCCCCGCACACTGCGGACGTCAGTGCTGCCTACCGACGCTGCGAAGCCATCACCCGGCAGCAGGCCAAGAACTTCGCCTATGGCATCGCGCTGCTGCCGGGGGACAAGAGGCGCGCGCTGTCGGCGGTCTATGCCCTCGCGCGCCGCATCGACGACATCGGCGATGGCACGCTCCCGACCGGGGAAAAGCTCACGGCGCTAGGTGCGACCAGGGCCGCGATCGCCGATCTCGCGGGCGGCACCCCAGCCGACGCCGCGGCGACCGAGGATCCGGTGCTGATTGCCCTGCACGACGCCGCTCGCCGGTTCCCGATCCCGCTGGCTGCCTTCGGTGAGCTGATCGAGGGCTGCGAGGCCGATGTGCGGGGCGATCGGTATGACACGTTCGACCAGCTTGAGTACTACTGCCGGTGCGTCGCCGGGTCGATCGGCCGGCTGTCCCTCGGCGTGTTCGGCAGCCGGGATCCCGGCTCCGCGGAGGCGCTAGCCGACTCGCTCGGCGTCGCCCTGCAGCTCACCAACATCCTGCGGGACGTGCGCGAGGATCTCGGCAACGGCAGGGTCTACCTGCCCGCCGACGACCTGGGCCGGTTTGGCTGCCGGCTGATCCCGGCGCAGCCAGCCGACGGCGGCGCCGAGGCGAGCCGGGGCACCATCGCGGGACCCATGACCGACCTGATGCGGTTTGAGGCGGACCGCGCCCGGCGCTGGTACACCGTCGGCCTGCGGCTACTGCCGCTGCTTGACCGGCGCAGCGCGGCCTGCACGGGGGCCATGGCGGGCATCTACCGGCGACTGCTCGAGCACATTGCGGCCCGTCCGGAGGCGGCCCTCGCAGCCCGGATGTCGCTGCCCGGCCGGGAGAAGGCGATGATCGCGGCCGCGGCCCTGGCCGGTATCGGCCGCTCAGGGCCGCGGCCGGGCAGCGTGGCGGCAGGAGCCCCGTCATGACCGGGCGCACGGTGGTCGTGATCGGCGGCGGTCTGGCTGGCATCACGACCGCGATCCAGCTGCGGGACGCGGGTCTGGATGTGACCCTGCTCGAGTCGCGGCCGCGGCTCGGTGGTGCCGCCACGTCTTACCCGCGCGCCGGGATGATGATCGACAACGGTCAGCACGTGTTCCTGCGCTGCTGCACCAGCTACCAGGAGCTGCTGTCCCGGCTGGGCGTCGCCGACTCGGTGACGATCCAGGACCGGTTCGACGTGACCGTGCTCGGGCCGGGCGGTTCGGCCAGGCTGCGCCGCAGCGCACTGCCCAGCCCGCTGCACCTGGCCAGGTCGCTGCTCGGCTACCCGCTGCTGCCGCTCGCCGAACGGGTGCGGGTGGGCCGGGCGGCGCTGGCGTTCCGGCGGGCCGATCCGGCCAGTCCCGCGCTGGACCGTCAGGCCCTCGGTGACTGGCTGGCGGTCCGCGGCCAGGGCGAGCGGGCCAGGCGGCGGCTGTGGGACCTATTCATCATCTCGGCGCTGAACATCGATGGCGATGAGGCCAGCGCCGCTCTCGCGGCCAAGGTGATCAAGACGGCGCTGCTCGAGCGCAACGACGCCGCCGACATCGGCATCGCGACGGTGCCGCTCGGGCGGCTGCACGCCGACGCCACGGCCGGCCTGCTCGGGCGGATCGGCGCCCACGTCCGGCTCAGCGCTCGGGCCACGGCGGTCGAGCGGCACGCCGACGGCGGCTTCCTGGTGCGGCTCGGGCGGGCCGAGGTCATCACGGCCGGGGACGGCGCGACGGACCCCGAGCCGGGTCAGTCACTGCTGGCCGACGGCGTCGTGCTGGCAGTGCCTGCTGACCAGGCAGCCCGGCTCGCCGGCACCGCGGGCGTAGCCGACACTGCTGCCTGGGCCGGCCTCGGCCATTCCCCGATCGTCAACGTGCACATTAGGTACGACCGCACGGTTATGCATCTGCCTTTCGTCGCGGCCGTAGATTCGCCGGTCCAGTGGGTATTCGACAAGACCAGGCAGGCCGGCGTGCGCGACGGCCAGTACCTGGCGGTCTCGGTATCCGCCGCCGACCATCTGGTGGAGGCGCCGACCGCGGCCATCCGCGAGCTGTTCGAGCCGGAGCTGGCGCGGCTCTTCCCGGCAGCCGCGGGCGCGTCCATCAGGGATTTCTTCGTGACCCGAGAGCGTCGGGCGACGTTCAGGCAGGGCCCAGGATCCGGTGCCCTGCGACCCGGTGCCGGAACTTCGGTGCCGGGACTCGCGCTGGCCGGTGCGTGGACCGCCACCGGCTGGCCGGACACCATGGAGGGTGCGGTGCGAAGCGGACACAATGCAGCGCGAGAGCTGACCCGCGCGCTGGCCTCGCGGCCAGCGCTCGTCAGCGCCGCGAGGGGTTCCGCCTGGTCGGGTGCCTCATGACGGTCACCATGCCGGCCGGGGTGCAGACGGCTCGCGACCTGACCGGGCCGGCGATCGCCGGCGCGGTGGGCCGGCTGAGCCCGGCGGTCCAGACGGTCGCCGCGTACCATCTCGGCCTCGCCGACGCTCACGGGATGCCGGTGTCCGGCGGCGGAGCGGGCAAGGCGCTGCGGCCAGCCCTCGCGCTGCTGTCGGTGCGGGCGGCCGGAGCCGCGCCCGAGCGCGGCGTCGTGCCGGCGGCGGCGGTCGAACTCGTGCACAACTTCTCCCTGCTGCACGACGACATCATGGACGGCGACACCGAGCGCCGGCATCAGCCGACCGCCTGGACCGTGTACGGCGTCGGGGCGGCCATCCTGGCCGGCGACGCGCTGCTCGCCCTGGCCCAGGACATCTTGCTGGAGAACCCGCCGTACGGTGTCTGGGCCGCGCGCTGCCTGTCCGCTGCCGTACAGCGGCTGATCGCGGGCCAGGGGGCGGACCTGGCCTTCGAGCGCCGCGACGACGTGGCCGTCGACGAGTGCCTGGACATGGCCGGTGACAAGACCGCCGCGCTGATGGCGTGCGCGTGCAGCATCGGGGTGATCTACGTCGGCGGGTCAGCAAGCCTGGCGATGAGCCTGAGCGGCTTCGGTGCGCACGCGGGACTGTCCTTCCAGCTGGTGGACGACCTGCTCGGCATCTGGGGCGCGCCGGCTATCACCGGCAAGCCCGTCGGGTCAGACCTGCGGGCGCGTAAGAAGTCCGTGCCGGTGGTGGCCGCGCTGACCAGCGACACGACGGCCGGCCGCGAGCTGGCGGAGCTGCTCGCCAAGCCCGAGCCGCTGACCGAGGACGAGGTGGGCGACGCCACCGCTCTCGTCGAGGCGGCCGGCGGCAAGGAACAGATCGAGACGATGGCCGACGCCGAGCTGGCCTCCGCGCTCGGCTGCCTGGCCGAGGCCGACATGCCCGAGGACGTGCGCGCCGAGTTCGCGGCTATCGCCGAGTTCATCACGGCGCGCCAGTGGTGACTCGCGGAGCCGTCCGGCCGCACGACGACGGCGCGCGCTGGCCGGCCGGCCGGCCTCTTCGGCCAGCCGGCCAGCGCGGGCCGTCGCCCGACGGGAATGCGGCCAGGGCGGCGCTCGACCGTGCGGTCCGGCACCTGACCGGGCTGCAGGACTCGGCCGGGTGGTGGCAGGGCGAGCTGGAGACGAACGTCACCATGGACGCCGAGGATCTTCTGCTGCGCGAGTTCCTCGGCCTGCACGACGACGAGACGATCGCGGCGGCGGCGCGGTGGATCCGGTACCAGCAGCGAGACGATGGCACCTGGGCCAACTTCTACGGCGGCCCCGCCGACCTGTCCACCACGGTCGAGGCCTACCTGGCGCTTCGGCTGGCCGGCGATCCGGTCAATGCCCGGCACATGGCCACCGCCCGGTCCTGGATCCTGGAGCAGGGCGGCGTCGAGGCGACGCGCGTGTTCACCCGGATCTGGCTGGCCCTGTCCGGCCTGTGGTCCTGGGATGACCTGCCGGTCATCCCGCCCGAGCTGATCTACCTGCCATCCTGGTTCCCGCTCAACATCTACGACTGGGGCTGCTGGGCCCGGCAGACCATCGTGGCCCTGGCCGTGGTCCAGTCCTTCCGCCCCTCGCGGCCCATCGGGATCTCCATCGACGAGCTGAAGACCGGCGGTCGGCACGGCCGCGCTCCGGGTCCGCGCCGCTCCTTCGACGCGCGCCCGCTCCCGGGCGTGCGCCCCTCCGCCGACCCCTGGTCTTACGTCTTCACCGCTCTGGACAAGACTCTTCACCTTTACCGACCGGTGAAGTCGATAAGGCGAGCCGCGCTCCGGCGATGTGCGGAGTGGATCATCACCAGGCAGGAGCGGGACGGCTGCTGGGGCGGCATCCAGCCGCCGTGGGTGTACTCACTGATGGCGCTGAACCTGCTTGGCTACGAGCTTGAGCACCCCGTTATGCAGCGCGGGCTGGCCGGCCTGAACCGGTTCACGATCACCGAGGAGGGCCCGGCCGGTCCGGTGCGCCGCCTCGAGGCGTGCCAGTCGCCGGTCTGGGACACCGTGCTGACCATGATCGGCCTGGCCGACGCAGGGCTGGCACCCGATCACCCGGCACTGGTCAGGGCCGCTCGGTGGGTGCTCGGCGAGGAGATCTGCGGCCCGGGCGACTGGCAGGTGCGAAGGCCGGGCCTGGCCCCGGGCGGATGGGCCTTCGAGTTCGACAACGACAACTACCCGGACACCGACGACACGGCCGAGGTAGTGCTGGCCCTGCGCCGCGTTGGCTTCCCGGCCAACGACGCCAAGCCCGCCATCGAGCGCGGGCTGCGCTGGCTGGCCGGGATGCAGTCCAAGGACGGCGGCTGGGGCGCGTTCGACGCGGACAACACCCGGGCGCTGGTGAACAAGCTGCCGTTCTGCGATTTCGGCGCGGTCATCGACCCGCCGTCAGCCGACGTGACCGCGCACATCGTCGAGGCGTTCGCGGCCGAAGGCCAGGCCGATCACCCCGCGGTCCGCCGCGGCGTGGTCTGGCTGCTTCGGGCTCAGGAGGCCGATGGATCGTGGTTCGGCCGGTGGGGCGCCAACTACATCTACGGCACAGGTGCCGTGGTGCCCGCGCTGATCGCGGCCGGGGTGCGGCCGTCCAAGCCCGCCATCCGCCGCGCCGTGGCCTGGCTGGAAGCCCACCAGAACGCCGACGGCGGCTGGGGCGAGGACCTTCGCTCCTACGACGACCAGGCGCTGGCCGGCCAGGGCACCTCCACCGCCTCGCAGACCGCCTGGGCCCTGCTCGCGCTGCTCGCCGCGGGCGAAAACGACGGCGCTGCGACCGAGCGGGGCATCCGCTGGCTGGCGCAGACCCAGCGCCCAGACGGCAGCTGGGACGAGCCGCAGTACACCGGCACCGGTTTCCCCGGCGACTTTTACATCAACTATCACCTGTACCGCCTGTCGTTCCCGCTGAGCGCCCTCGGGCGGTACGTATCGGGAGGTAGCGCATGACCGAAACCATCCCGCGACCGCCTGGCGCCCGGACCGGGACCGGTGGGGAGGCGGACCCGCTGGTCATCTGCGCGCCGTTGCGGATCGAGGCCAGGGCCGTCCGTCGCGGCCTGGACGGCAGCGGTCTCGAAGGCGGCAGCATCCACCCGGCCACCGTCATCCGTACCGGCTACGGCACCACGCGTGCGGCGCAGCAGGCCGGGCAGTTGAGCCACGGCCCGTTCGGCCAAATGATGATCATGGGTGTGGGCGGCGGCCTGACCACTGACCTCAGCCCGGGAGACCTGGTCGTCGGCTCCGAGGTCGGCCCCGTGACCTGTGCCTCCGCCCCGATCTTGGCCGGCGAGCTGCGGCGCGCGGGATTGCAGGCCGTCGTCGGCCGGATCACCACCGTCGACCACCTGGTGCGGCGCGGGCAGCGGGCCAAGCTGGCGGCCGAGGGCTGGCTGGTAGCCGACATGGAGTCGGCGCCGCTGGCCGCGGCGGCGGGCGGGCGCCCGGTTGCGGTGATCCGCGCCGTGTCCGACACCCCAAGCCGCCCGGTGGCCGGCATCGTCTCCGGCGGGCTGGCCGCACTGCGCTCGCTGCGGGCCGCGGCGCCGG
>JASHPF010000321.1 GCA_030038295.1 Streptosporangiaceae bacterium | reverse complement strand
GCCAGGCCATCGACCCGGCCACGGCCAGCGCATGGGCGATCGCGTGCAGCGCCAGCACCCTACCTCCGCGCTCGACTACCCCGGCCTGCCCGCAGCATTATATACCCCTGGAGGGTATGTGGCCGTGCTGCGGAAGCCGCCACTTCTGTGAAAATTTGTTATTTTCCCTATTGATAATATAGGATTATCATGACCCTGTTTTCCGCTGGTTCCTGCGGTCGCGGGCCAGACGAGCTGAGAGATGTGCCTGGTGCCACGCCTTGCGCCGCGAGGGTCGCGGCGAGCTGACCACCAGGCCGCGGGCCGGCGTCCGGGCCGCCGACCCGCACCGCCGCGCCGACCGGAGTCCTCCACCCCGGTCGGCGTGGCGGCTCGGGGATGATCCGCCTCTTGAGTGCGCGCTCGCTTCTCAGCGATCATGAACGCATGTCGCTTCCTCCTCAGCCCGATCAGCCTGCCCAGACTCCGCTGGAAGCCGGGCCGCTCGCCGCCGTCCAGCACATCGTGCAGTTAATGCTCGAGAACCGGTCCTTCGACCACATGCTGGGGTTCCTGTACCCGAACAGGTCAGGGCCCAATGGCCAGCCGTTCGAGGGACTGCTCGGCACCGAGTCCAACAACGACAGCACCGGCAAGCCCGTCACGGTGTCCCCGATCAACACCTCCGTCACCGGTGCCTACTTCACGCCGGGTGCCGACCCCGGCGAGGGGTACGCCAACACGAACGTCCAGCTGTTCGGCAGCGGGAGCCCGCCCGACCCGCCCGTGGCCACGATGACGGGCTTCGTCACCAGCTTCGAGTCGGCCATCACCTTCGACCAGCGATCGAACCGCAGCGTGCAGTCCGGCACCACGCCGGCGAGCATCATGGGCGTCTTTCCGCCGACGGCGCTGCCCGTGCTGTCCGGGCTCGCGCGCGGCTTCGCCGTCTGCGACCACTGGTACAGCTCGGTGCCGACGGAGACGTTCCCCAACCGTGCGTTTGCCTGCGCCGCCACGAGCCAGGGGCACATGAACGACGCCACCTCGTCGTTCACGGTGCCGAGCATCTTCGGGCTGATGACCAGGTACGGGGTGAGCTGGAAGATCTATGGCTACGACGCCGAGCCGCTGACTCGCGGGAATTTCCCTGATGTCATGGACGCACCGGAGGCTAACTTCGGCAAGTTCCCCGACTTCCAGGCGGACGCGGCGGCCGGGCGGCTGGCGGCGTACTCGTTCCTGGAGCCGAGCTGGGGGTCCACCGGCAACAGTCAGCATCCCAACTACGACGTCGCGCTCGGCGAGGCGTTGATCCTGCAGGTGTACGAGGCGCTGCGCGCCGGTCCCGGCTGGGCGCAGACCCTGCTCGTGCTCACCTACGACGAGCACGGCGGCTGCTACGACCACGTGCCGCCGCCGAGCGGCGCGACTCCGCCGGACAGCACCGTGGGGGAATTCGGCTTTGACTTCACCCGGTTCGGCGTCCGGGTGCCGGCCGTGCTGGTGTCACCGCTCATCCCGGCCGGCACGGTCTACCGGGTGCCGGCCGGGAGCATGCCGCTCGATCACACGTCCGTGCTCAAGACGATCGAACGCCGCTGGGGCCTGCCCGCCCTGACGGCGCGCGACGCCGCCGCACCCGATCTGGGCGGCGTCCTCACGCTGACCACGCCGCGCAACGACGATCCGCTGGCCGGCGTGTCTGCCCCCGTGTCGAGCGGCGCTAACCCGGCGGCCGGCGAGGTCTCTCACTTGCTCAGTGCCCAGGCACAGCAGGTCTCCGACCTCCAGGTGCCGCTCAGCAGGCTGACCTACGCGCCGCTGCTGCCGAACCAGCACACGCCGGCCGACTATGAGCACTACATCGCCACCCGCAGCGAAACCTGGAAGACGGCGCGGGCCGAGGGCGACGCGCCGGGTCGCGCCGAGCCGACAGCGGGTGACAACCTCCCGACCTAACGCGGCCCGCGGGCAGCCGCGCTGCCCTACAGTGAGCTGACATGGCGGCACGCTCGCTGACCGAACTCGTCGCCCCGGACTGGGCCGAGGCGCTCGGGCCGGTCGAGCCGAAGATCACCGAGCTCGGCGCGTTTCTGCGGGCCGAGATCGCCGCTGGTCGCAGCTACCTGCCTGCCGGGGACAAAATCCTGCGCGCGTTCCGGCAGCCGATGGCCGACGTGCGGGTGCTGGTCGTGGGCCAGGACCCGTATCCCACGCCGGGTCACCCGGTCGGCCTGAGCTTCTCCGTCGCGCCCGACGTGCGACGGCTGCCAGGCAGCCTGGTCAACATCTTCACCGAGTACTCGGCCGACCTCGGCTATCCGAGGCCGGCCACCGGCGACCTGTCGCCCTGGGCCGAGCGCGGCGTCATGCTGCTCAACAGGGTGCTCACGGTGGAACCAGGTAAGCCGGGCTCACACCGTGGCAAGGGCTGGGAGCAGGTCACCGAGCAGGCGATCAGGGCCCTCGCGGCACGCGGCGGGCCGCTCGTGGCGATCCTGTGGGGGAATGACGCGCGCAACCTCGCGCCGCTGCTCGGCAGCACGTCCACCATTCAGTCGGCGCACCCGAGCCCGATGTCGGCCGATCGCGGCTTCTTCGGTTCCCGCCCGTTCAGTCGCGCGGACCAGCTGCTGCAGCAGCAGGGCGGCCAGCCGGTCGACTGGAAGCTGCCCTAGGCGAACCGCTGGAGCCTCCCGAACCCGGTGCGGCGGACGGACCGGCGCCGAGTCCTACCCGACGAAGGAGCCTCATGCCAGCGAGCGACCCCAGCCGGGCCCGACCCGACTTCATCCGCACGCCCAGCGGCGTCTTCGTGCCAGCTGACATCGACGCGTTCCACCGCGTGCTGCACCACGTCGTGCCGCGCAACCTCATCCCCGACACCGGCCAGACGTCGGGCATGAGGCGCCTGGAGGCCATCAGCGGCAAGGCGGTCGGCGCCACCCACCTGTGGATGGGTCAGACCCACGTGCCAGCGTCGACGGCATCAGGCAACCACCACCATGGCGAATCCGAGACCGCGATCTACGTCGTCTCCGGCCGCCCGGTATTCGTCTTCCTGGACGTCGCGGGCGACCAGCCGGTGGAAAGGCGTATCCAGACCGCACCCGGTGACTACGTCTTCGTGCCGCCCTACGTCCCGCACCGCGAAGAGAACCCCGATCCGGAAACCGAGGCGGTCGTCGTCATCGCCCGCACCACCCAAGAGGCGATCGTCGTGAACCTGCACGCGCTGGACTGGTCCGAGGTCGATACCGGCACGCCTCCGAGGACAGGCCGGCCCGCCGGGAGCGGCGGACCGTAGCCGGGAATCGGGGTTAGCGTGTTCGCGGCCAAGCTGCCGCACCGCCCGACCGGGCAACCGCAGCCTCAATGACCGCGCCGGTCGCGAGCAGCACGTCCTCGGCGCCGGGCGGGCCGATCAGCTGGAGGCTCGCGGGCAGGCCGTGCTCACTCGGGACCGGCAGCGCCAGCGCCGGGAGGCCGGCGAAATTCACGGCGTTGGTGAACGCGGTGAAATGCAGGCCCGGCGCCGCGTCCAGCCGGGGCGGGAAGAATGGCACCGTGGGCAGCGCGAGCAGACCGCCGCCCCGCGCGAGCGCGGCGTGCATCGCCTCGCGCCAGCCAGGCTGACGAGCGCGGGCGGCGGCGGCGTCTTCGACCGTCACGTGCTCGGCGTCGGTCAGCCGAGCCAGCACGTTCGGTCCGATCAGCGCCCGCCGGGCCGGATCGGTGAGGAGCGCGCGGTTGGACCGCGCCGCCTCGAAGTCCAGCAGCACGCCGCACGCCTCGCGCGCCGTCAGCCAGCCCGGCAGGTCGACCTCGGTCACCGTCAGCCCGCTGGCCGCCAGCGCCGCGTCGACCGCGGCGTCGATCCGCGGATCGACGTCGAACCCGGCCGGCCGGATCCGGCCGACGCCGCCGGACGGCGACGCTGCCAGCAGGAAGCCCGGCTCGAGCAGGGCCATCCCGGCCGCGACGCCTGCTACGTCGCGCGCCATCGGCCCGACCGTGTCCAGGCTCGGCGCGAGCGGCCACACGCGGTCCAGCGAGACCCGGCCGTGCGTGGTCTTGAGCCCGGTAACCCCGCAGAACGCGGCCGGTATCCGGACCGACCCGCCCGTGTCCGAGCCGTACGCGACGTCCGCGTCACCGTTGGCGACCGCGACCGCGGACCCGCTGGACGAGCCGCCGGGCAGCAAGGACGGATCCAGCGGGTTGACCGGCGTACCGAACCACTCGTTCAAGCCCGCGCCGCCGTACGCCAGCTCGTGCAGGTTAGCCTTCCCGACGATCACGGCTCCGGCCGCACGCGCTCCGGCCAGGCAGGCCGCATCGTGGTCGGCGGGCCGCGCTGCCTCGGCGACGGCCCGGCTGCCCGCCGTCGTAGGCACGCCCTCGACGTCGATCAGGTCCTTGACCGCGAGGAGGATTCCGCTGGCGCCAGGCGGGGGCGACAGCCGGGTGATGAACGTCGACATCGGGACACTGTACCGACGGAGGCTAGGGTGAGCCATGGCCGAATCGGACGACGAGACGCTCGCGGACAGCGAGGTCGGCCTGCCCACGATCCCCGCCTCGGCGGGTGCGCTCATCTTTGACCGTCGTGGCAGGCTGCTGATCTTGCGGCCGACTTATAAGTCAGGCTGGACGATTCCCGGCGGTGTTATGGAGGCCGACGGCGAGACGCCCTGGCAGGCGTGCCAGCGCGAAGTGTCCGAGGAATGCGGCCTGGACGTCAGCACCGCGCGGCTGGCGTGCGTGGATTTCCGGCCACCGCGGCCCGGCCGGGTCGGCGGCATCCGGTTCCTGTTCGATTGCGGCCAGCTGGCGGACGACGCGCTGTCCACGATCACACTGGAGTCCGCGGAGCTGAGCGAGCACCGGCTCGTGGCGGTGCGCGAGGCGCTGCCGTTGCTGCGCAAGCCGATCCGACGCCGTGTGCGCGCCGTTCGCAGGCTGGACGGCCGGGTGCGGCACCGCGGCTGCGTCTATCTCGAGGACGGCCGTCCCGTCAGCGCCGTGCACCTGCCCTGACCGGTCTCGCCAGCCAGCGCGGAGGCTTGGCGCCTCGCTAGGCGAACGACCCGACAACCGGTGCCAGTCGGGCGAGGTCGCCAGGTCCGGCAAGGTCTGGCAGCGATACGAAGACGGCGCTGACTCCGCGCTCAGCGAGCAGCCGATACCGGCCGATATGGTCGGCAGCCACCCCGGCGTGGTGGCGTCGCGCGAACGCGGCCGCTTCGGTGGGCCCGCGCAACGACTCGACCAGCGCGGCCGCGTGCTCCCGGTCGCGGCCGATCACCGGGACATCGAGGACCGTCACCGTCACCTCGGCCGGGTCCCGGCCCGCCCGTGCGCAGTGCGCCTGCAGCACCGGCAGCCGGGCGTCGAGCGACGCCACGTCCGAGGGCAGGTTGCAGCCGTCGGCGAGCCTGGCCGCGATGCCGAGCGTTCGCTCCCCGGAGCCGCCGACGATCACGGGTATCGGCGTGACCGGCCGCGGGTAGCAGGTGGTCTCGGGAAGGTGCACGTGCCGGCCACGGTAAGCCTTCGTGCCCGGCTGCCAGAGCGCTCGGAGCATCTCGATCTCCGTCTCGAGCATCGCCAGCCTGGTTCCGGCCGACGGGAACGGCAGGCCGAAGGCCGCGTGCTCACGAGCCCACCAGCCGGCGCCGATTCCGCAGAACGCGCGGCCGCCGCTGAGCGCGTCGAGGGTGGCCACGGTCTTGGCCAGCACGCCCGGCGGGCGGAAGGTCACGGGGGTGACCAGCGTGCCGAGCCGCAGGCCGTTGTCCAGGCCCGCGAGCAGGCCGAGCGTGACCCACGGCTCGGGGATCGGCTCCCAGCTGCGGCCCACCTGCGGGATCTGGATGAGGTGGTCCATCAGGGCCAGCCCAGCGAAGCCAGCCTCCGCCGCCGCGGAGGCTACCGATCGCAGCCAGCCGGCCGGATCCTCGCCCCAGCCGAACCGGGAGATCTGCAGGATGAATTCCAGCCCGGCCGGCCGGTCTTGCTGCCGCAGCGCGGCACCACGGCTGCCCGGTGAGTGGGCCGGCTCCGTCTCGTGCCCGGCCGAGCCGCGCAGGACCGCGTCCCAGCCTTCGGCCGCGAGCTGACCGCCGGTGTCCCGGACTTGGGCCAGTTGCGCGTCGAGCACGGCGGCGGGTACCGAGCGATCCCGGCTCCGGTTGCGCTGGCGGCAGACGGCGGCGTCGGTGTCGAACAGCACGGCGACCGCGGGCAGGCCGGCCCGCCGGGCGTGCGCCAGATAGCCACGGCGACGGTCGGGGCTGAGGCCCAGCGTGTCCACCACGGTCGTCAGCCGCCGGCCGACTCGCGCGGCCACGATGTGCTCGAGCAGCGAGAATGCATCGTCCGACGCGTCGAGGTCGTGCTCGCCACTGCCGACCACGGCCCGGAGCCGGTCGGACGAGACGATCTCGGTCGGCAGGTAGTGCCGCGCCGCCCAGGTCGACTTGCCGGAGCCCGCGGCGCCGACGAGCACGATGAGGGCAGGATCGGGGATCAGCTGCGTGCCCGCGTTCACTGTCACGGGCACCAGGGTGGCAGACGGCTAACCTCGCGGCAGGCCGCAGCCGCCCTGCGGGTCGAAGAGGACCAGCACTTCGGCAAGCAGGGGCACGCGCGAGGCTACCGGTAGCGCAGCGTGCCGCGGTCGATGACGACGGTGCCGTCCTCCTTGGCTGTCTGGAACTGAGCTGCGCCGTCCGCTGCCGCCCAGATGGAGACGACCAGCGACTCGCCGGGCAGCACCGGCCTGGAGAACCGGCCGGACATGAACGCAAAACGCGCCGGATCTGAGCCGCACACCTCGTGCAGGAGCACCCGCCCGGTAAACCCGTACGTGCACAGGCCGTGCAGGATCGGCCGGCTGAAACCGCCCCTGGCCGCGAACGCCGGGTCGGCGTGCAGCGGGTTGCGGTCCCCGGACAGCCGGTACAGCAGCGCCTGCTCGGGTCTCGTCTGCACCGTCACCTTGTGGTCGGGCGCACGGTCCGGCAGCTCCCAGGCGGGCGCGGTGCCCCGATCGCCGCCGAACCCGCCTTCGCCGCGGATGAACGTGCTGCTGGTCGTCGTCACCAGCGGTTCGCCGGTCACGGTGTCGATCGCGCGGTTCTCGGTCTCGACGAGGGCGCCGGAACCCTTGTCGTAGATGCCGGTCACCGTCGCCGAGGTGCGCAGCGTGCCCTCGACCGGCAGCGGCTTGTGCAGCTCGATCGTCTGCTCGGCGTGCACCAGCATCGCCCGGTCGAAGTCGCCGAGGCTGCCCGACATCCTGGCCTGCGCGAGCAGCACCCCGTAGGTGGGCAGCACCTGCTGCTGGACTCCCGCGGTGTTCTCGGTCGTGAACTCCAGCTCCCGCAGCGGGTCGCCGAGCCCGGCCCCCACGCCGATCGCGTACAGCAGCGCGTCCGTCGATGTCCAGGACCGCTCGGTCGGCTGGCCTTGCACCCCGACGAGACTGTGATTCAGCGGCATCCTTACCTCCCGGGCGCGGGCTGACCGACTGATTGACACCGCGGGTCGGAGTCGGTCCAATGGCCTAGTAGAACACGCTTCTAGTATTTCGCTCCACCGACCGGAGGTTGCGAGGATGGGTTTGCTGGATGGCCGCGTGGCCATCGTCACCGGCGCGAGTCGAGGCATCGGCGCCGAGATCGCGAGGCGGTTTGGCGCCGAGGGCGCGGCCGTGGCGGTCAGTGCTCGGACCGTGGAGCCGGGTGTGTCGCCGTTCGCGGGCACCATCACGGAGACGGCCGGGCAGATCGCCGGGAACGGCGGCACGGCAGTCGCGATCGCGGCCGACATGTCCAAGCCAGCCGACCGGGAGCGCCTGGTCGCGGAGACCGTCCGCGAGCTCGGCGCGCCCGACATCCTCGTCAACAACGCGGCGGTCACGTACTTCACCAGGGTCGAGGACTTCACCCCGAAGCGCTATGCGCTGATGTTCTCGGTCCAGGTCGAGGCGGCCTTTCACCTGGCCCAGCTCGTGCTGCCCGGCATGCGGGAGCACGGGTCAGGCTGGATCCTCAACATCTCCTCGATCGCCGCTCGGCATCCCACCATCCCGCCGGGCCCGTTCGCGGGGCGCGGCGGCACCGTCTACGGCATGTGCAAGGCGGCGATCGAGCGATTCTCCACCGGTCTCGCGGCCGAGCTCTACGCGGACAACATCGCGGTGAACGCGCTGTCGCCGACCAAGGTCGTGCCGACGCCGGGCACGGTCTTCCACCACCTGACCACCGAGGGCGACCCGAATTCCGAGCCGACGTCGGTGATGGCGGCGGCCGCGCTCATGCTCTGCCACCGGGACCCGCGCAGCCTCACCGGCCGGGTCACGTACTCGCAGGAACTCCTGGCCGAGCTCGGCGTCCCGGTTCCGCACGCCTCGTGACCACGCGCGCGGGCTGGGTGCGCGTCGACTGCCATCTGCACACGGCCCTCTCTGGCGACGCGGTCACGACCATCGACGAGCTCGCCGCGCGCGTCGAACAGGAGCAGATCGACGTCGTCTGCATCACCGATCACAACGTCACGGCCGCGGCGATCGCCGCGGCGGAGCGCGGCATCGGCGCCCGCGTCATCGTGGGCGAGGAAATCCGCACCACCAAGGGCGACGTCATCGGGCTGTTCTTGACCGAGCGTGTCCCCTACGTGCTGCCGCTCCCGGAGGCGATCAGCCTCGTCCGGGCTCAGCACGGACTGGTCTACCTCCCGCATCCGTTCGACCCTGGCCGGTCCACGCTGGAGTCCGCGAGCGCCGTGCAGCTGTGTGCGGGCGGCCTCGCCGACGTCGTCGAGGTGTTCAACGCCAAGATCGAGAACCCGGAATTCAACCGCCGAGCGGCCGAGTTGGCGGCGCGCTACGACCTGCCCGGCGGTGCCGGCTCCGACGCGCACGACCCGGAGGGCATCGGTGCCGCTTACCTGGAGATGCCTGACTTCGACGGCCCCGGTGAGTTCCTTGCGGCGCTGCGCCAGGCGACGATAGCGGGCGAATACCGACCCCACGCAGTCCGCTACGCCCGTCGCCCGGCGGCGCCGGGATAGCTTCAGCTCTGGCGAAACAACCTCGGACCCGGCCTTCAACGCCGCGCCAGCAGGTCCCTGGACTAGCGGTGCCGCCGGTACTCGAGTTGGAGTCCGCTTCTGAAGGCAGTGCTGGACAGCAGGTCGAGCGAACAAGACTTGCCGACATCCTCGAACAACCTGCGGCCCTCGCCCGCCAGGTAGGGGACCAAGGTCACGCGGTACTCGTCGATCAGGTCGAGCCGCGCGAGCGATCGCCAGAAACTGATGCCGCCGTGGACGACGATGTAACCGTCGCCGCCTCGGCGGAGTTTATCGATCTCCAGGCCGAGGTCGCCGATGGCGATCGTGGTGTTGGCCCAATCGGCGGTCTTGAGCGTGCGGGAGAACACGACCTTGCGTGCGGCGTTGAGAGGCTCGGCGTTGGGATCGTCCGCGGCGGTCGGGAAGTAGCTGGCCATGCTCTGGTAGGCAACCCGGCCCATGATGTGCATATCCGCGCCCGCGTAAAACTCGCTCCCGCTGGCGTCTTCAGCGGGGTCGTCCGGCTGGTCGCGGCAGAACTGGAAAAACTCGGTGCCCTCGGTGGCCACAAAGCCGTCGAGCGAGTAGTCGAACACACGCGCTACCAGCTTGCGCATCTCAGCACTCCTTGGTGACGGGTAATGCGGGCAACGTAGTGAGGGGGCCCGGAATTCAGCCGCCGACCGGCCGACGCCCGTCGCCCGGCGGCGCCGGGGTAGCGCAAGCAGCCGCGCGGCTCAATGGTGGGTGACCAGCACGAGCACGAGCACGACGACGACCGCGCCGAGGACCACGCTCATGATGATCAACCCCGCGTTGCTCAGGCCAACCAGGTGCAGCCGCTCTGCTCGCGCGTCGGCGCGCTCTTGGAGTTCGCGCTCGGCCTTGCTCGGCTTCCGCGGCGGCCCCGGCGGCGGTGGCACCCGCGGACCGCGCAT
This sequence comes from Streptosporangiaceae bacterium, assembly GCA_030038295.1. Taxonomy (GTDB): domain Bacteria; phylum Actinomycetota; class Actinomycetes; order Streptosporangiales; family Streptosporangiaceae; genus JAJYUU01. Next base: position 4,041 of record JASHPF010000321.1, on the reverse strand, counting down.
CCATCGTCCGCTGAACGGCCGAAACTGCGGTTGCCGTCCCCAGTTCCAGGACAGGTTTTCCGGGCTATACGGGTCGTTCGGGTCGTCCATCGACAGCCCTCCGGGGTGAACGCGTGCTCAGCCCGAGTATGACGCGGCCAGCCGCCGACTCGGTAACGATGCCAAGGATGCCGCATCGAAAGAACCGACGGGCCGGGCTCGTTCCTCGCCAGCCGGGCCGGCGGTCAAGATCGCGGCGTGCGTGTCGCAACCGGGCCACGCAGCGCGGCCGCTACTGTTGCTCGGGTGACCGAGCCCTCCGGGCCGGACGTCCGCACACCGACTGCGGATCCGCACCGAAACGACGACAGGCGAGCGGGCGGTCGTTACCTGCCCTCCGCCCAGGTGCTCGCCGAGCTGGCCTGCCTCGGCCCAGATCTGCCGCGGCTGGCGGATTACCTCAGGGACCGGCTCAACGAGGCCGACGCGCGACGTCAGCCGTGATCGCCGCCCCTGGCTCGCTCGCGTTGACAGCCTGCTGCGTAGCCGGATACGTCGGCACAGTCGCTAGAGGCCGATGCGGGTGGCCAGGTGCTCGCGGTGGTAGCTGGCGTCGCCGAGGAACAGCTCGCTCGCCTTCGCCCGCTTGAAGTACAGGTGCGCGTCGTGCTCCCAGGTGAAGCCGATACCGCCGTGCAACTGGATGTTCTCCGCGGCCACGTGGAAGTACACGTCGGAGGCATACGCCTTGACCAAGGCGGCGACGACCGGGACCTCGTCGGAGTTCTCGGCCACCGCGCCGGCCGCGTACTGGACCGCGCTGCGGAGCGACTCGACCTCGAGCAGCAGGTCGGCGCAGCGGTGCTTGAGCGCCTGGAAGCTGCCGATCGGCCGGCCGAACTGGTGCCGCACCTTGAGGTACTCGACCGCCATGTCCAGCGCCCGCTGCGCGCCGCCGAGCTGCTCGGCGGCCTGCGCGACCGCGGCGACGTCCAGCGTCCGGCTCAGCACCGCGGCGCCGTCGCCCGCCGCGCCCACGAGCGTGGCCGGGACCGACTCGAAGTCGAGCCGGGCCAGCTTGCGGGTCTGGTCCAGCGTGGGCAGCGGTGTGCGGGTCAGGCCGGCCGCCTCGGCCGGCACCGCGAACAGGCTCAGCGCGTCGCCGCTGCGCGCCACCACGAGGATCAGGTCGGCGGTGTGTCCGTCCAGGACGAAGCTCTTCCGGCCCTCTAGCCGCCAGCCGTCACCGTCGGCGACGGCGGCCATCCGGATCGCCTCGACGTCCCAGGACCCGTCCTCCTCGGTGAATGCCAGCGTCGCGATGAGCTCGCCGGTGGCGATGCCGGGCAGGAAGCTCTTCTTCGCGCTCTCGTCCCCGCTGGCGAGCAGCGCGGTCGCGGCGAGCACGGCGCTCGCCAGGTACGGCCCGCCGTACAACGCGGCGCCGAGCTCCTCCAGCACGATCGCCTGCTCGGCAAACCCGAACCCCGCCCCGCCATACTCCTCGGGGATCGCGATGCCCTGCAGGCCGAGCTGCTCGCCGGCCTGCCGCCAGACACCACGGTCCAGCCCGTCGGTCGTCTCCATGAGCGTCCGCACGGCGCTGATCGGCGCCCGGTCCGCCAGGAAGCGCCGGACCGAGGCGCGCAGTTCCTCCTGCTCCGCAGTAACACCGAGGATCATCTGTCCGGCTCCCTTACCTCGCGAACTCGATATCTGTGTCGTCCAGGCCCGCCACGACGAGCACGTCCAGGGCTTCGATCTGGTCACCGCTGACCCAGAGCGGGTTGACCTCGAGTGCCTGCAGGCCGCGGACCGAGCAGGCAAGGTCGCCGAGCTCCGAGATGACCCGGGCCAGCTCGTCGAGGTCGGCCGGCACGCCACCCCGCGCGCCCTGCAGCAGCGGCAGTCCGCGCAGCTCCCCGAGCATCCGGCGGACCTCGTCCCGCCCGGCCGGCAGCACCCGCAGGCTCACATCGCGGAGCACCTCCACGAACAGGCCGCCTATCCCCACCGCGAGGACCGGTCCGAAACCGGGGTCCATCGTCACGCCCGCCAGCATCTCGACGCCGCCGTGGCGCATGGCCGTGACGAGGACGCCGGTCCCGCCGCCGTGCGGGCGGGCGGCGGCTACCACCTGCTCGTAGCCCGCGCGAACGGCCGCGTCACCGGACAGGTTCAGTACCACGGCCCCGACGTCTGACTTGTGGGTGACCCGCGCCGAGTTGATCTTCAGCGCTACCGGCCCGCCCAGCGAGCGCGCGGCGGCGACGGCCTCCTCCGCGGACTGCGCCAGCCGACCGGGGACCACCGGCAGGCCGGCCGCGGCGAGCAGCTCGCGGCCCTGCGCCTCGGCCCACGCGGTAGCCGTCGCGGCTGACACCGCGGACTCGGCGGGCGGCCCCGCCAGCGGTCGCACCGTGCCGCGCCCGTCCAGCCAGCGCAGCGCGTTGCCGAGCGCCTGCACGCCGAGCTCCATGCCGGGCAGCAGGTGAATGCCGTGCGCGCCGAGCACCTCGCGGGCGTAACCGGAGACGTCCGTGCAGGTCATGCCCAGCGGGATCACCGGGATCGGCGCGGCCGCGATCCGCTCCGCTACCCAGGCGAGCCGGTCCTCGAGGAGCTTCCCGGCCGGGTCCGGCGGGCGCGCGTCCGGGATGGTGAAGCCGGTGGACAGCACGAAGTCCAGGCCCGGATCCTCGACGGCCGCGTCGAGCGCATGGTCGATGGCGGTCAGCGCAGACGTGCGGGCGTTGGCGAGCACGTATCCCGTGCAGTCCAGCGGGTTGCGGACCGCGGCAAACGACGGCAGCGCGGCCCTGATCACGGCGGTCGTCTCCGGTGCGAACGGCGGGATCTCGATGCCCTCCGCGCTCGCTCGGTCGGCGATGATGTCGCAGGCCCCGCCGGAGGCGGTGAGTACACCCATCCGGCGGCCCTGCGGCCAGCGCTGGTAACCGAGCAGCGCGGCCGTGCTGAGCAGGCTCTCGATGCTGGTCACCCGGATGATGTTGAGCTGGCACAGCGCGGCGTCGACCACGGCGTCGTCGCCCGCTACCGCGCCGGTGTGCGCGAGCGCCGCCTGCTGGCCTGCCTGACTGGCGCCTGCCTTCAGCGCCACGATCGGCTTGCCCGCAGCGTCCGCGCGCGCCGCGGCCGCGCTGAACGCAGCCGGGTCGCCGATCTCCTCCAGGAACAGGCAGATGACCCGCGTCTGCTCGTCGGCGACCAGGTAGTCGAGCACGTCGGCGGTGGTGATCATCGCCTCGTTGCCGAGGCTGGCCAGCGTGCTCACGCCGATCGCGTGCGCCCGGGCGAACGCCAGCAGCACGCTGGACAGCGCCCCGCTCTGCAGCGCGATGCCGATCGGCCCGGCCGCCAGCGGCAGCGGCACGGTCAGCCCGAACGGTGCCACCCGGGCAGCGGTGTTGAGGAAGCCCAGCGTGTTCGGCCCGAGCACGAGAATGCCGTGCCGGGCCGCGGCCGCGACGAGCTCGTGCTCGAGTTCCGCGCCCGACGGCCCGGCCTCCCGGTAGCCGGACGCGAGGACGACCGCGTTCCGCACCCCGGCGGCGCCCGCGTCCTCGATCACGCCGTCCACAGCATCGGTCGGCACCAGGATGAACGCCAGGTCCGCTGGCTCGGCCAGGTCGCGCAGGCTGTGCACCGCGGGCCGGCCGAACACCGTCGGGTGCCGCGGGTGGACCGGCAGCAGCGGGCCGGTGTAGCCGACCGCGGCGCTCGCGGCGACGATGAATCTGGCCCAGCCGGAGGTCTCGGACGCGCCGACCATCGCGACGCTGCGCGGCGCGAAGAACTCCGCGAGCCGTTCGGGGGTCACGAGGGCCCGCACGGCCGCGCGCGGATCGGATACCGCGGCGGGCATCGAGCCCGTTCCCCCCGGAGCGGTCGCGGACGTCGCCGGTGACATCGTCACGCCGGCACCCGCGGCTCCTTGGGCAACCCCAGGGCACGCTCGGCGATGATGTTGCGCTGGATCTCGTTCGTGCCCGAGTAGATCGAGCCGGCCCGGCTGGCAAGGAACACGTTCTGCCAGCCAGT
>JASHPF010000320.1 GCA_030038295.1 Streptosporangiaceae bacterium | reverse complement strand
ACTCGGCCGGCGCCGCGCTCGAGTCAGTCCAGCCGGAGCCCGGTGGCGCGACCGCGACAGCCGACGCCGGGCTCGCGGCGAAGACGGACGGTCAGCGATCGGTGTCGCGCTCGGCCGACCGCGACGGCTTACCGGCGGCCGCGGGCCGGCCGGCCGTCGGCCGCGCAGCGGAGACCGGTGATCATGACCGCTGACGGCACGATCGCGGTGTTCATCGAGCCCGGCCGTAAGTGGGTGTTCGCGTCCGCGCTCGACTGGCCGGGCTGGGTGCGCCGTGGCCGGACCGAGGACGCCGCCCTGCGGGCGCTCGATGACTACCTGCCCCGGTACGCGGCCATCGTGGCGCGCGCCGGGCTGGAACCCGTCACCGGCGTCCTGGCGGTGACCGAGCGGCACCCGGTGCCGGGCGCCAACGCAGACTTCGGCAGCCTGCACGAGATCGCGCCGAGCGAGCGGCGGCAGCTGCCGGCCGACAGCGGCGGGCGGTTCGCTGCGCTGCTCGAGGCCGCCTGGGCCGCGTTCGACGAGGTGGCCGGGACGGCGCCGGAGCACCTGAGGAAGGGCCCGCGTGGCGGTGGCCGCGACACCGGGCAGATCGTGACACACGTCCGCGAGGCCGAGGTGATGTACGCCCGCAAGATGGGGCTGCCGAGGGACACGTCCGTCCCCGCCGACCCGGTCGGCGCGTTGCGGGCGCGGATCGCGGCCGCGCTCCGCGACCCGGCGAGCCTGGCCACGCCCCGCAATGGCTGGCCGCAGCGTTACGCCGCCCGGCGGATTGGCTGGCACGTCGTCGACCACTTGTGGGAGATCGAGGACAAGAGCGAGTAGCAGCCGCAGCGGACTGCGGTCAGCGCTGGCCGACATCTGCTAGCCTGCCGGTATGCAGCGCGCAGCACTGACGACGAGGCTGGGATTCGTCCCGGCCTGCTGACAGCTGTCGTGAGTGCAGAGCCCCGGGGCGCGTGCCCCGGGGCTCTTGAATGTCCGCGGTCGCTCGCCCCGCCAACCGGCGCGAGGAGACCGTCGTGTACGACCACCGCAAGCTCGGCCGCGAGCTGGGCATCTTCGACACCGATCCGCTGATCGGCACCGGCCTGCCGTACTGGCTCCCGGCCGGTGCCGCCATCCGGCACGCGCTCGAGTGCTACGTGCGGGAACTGGAACGGCAGGCGGGCTACCAGCATGTGTACTCCCCGGTGCTCGGCAAGCGGGAGCTCTACGAGACCTCCGGCCACTGGGCCCACTACCGGGCGGGTATGTACCCGCCCATGGTCGTCGGGGCGGACCAGCTCGTGCTCCGCCCGAGCCTCTGCCCGCACCACGCGGTCATGTACCGGTCCCGAGCTCGCAGCTACCGCGAGCTGCCGCTGCGGCTCGCAGAGCTCGGCGGCCAGTACCGGTCCGAGCTGTCCGGCGTGCTCGGCGGGCTGACCCGAGTGCGGGCGATGCAGCTCAACGACGGGCACATCTTCTGCCCTCCCGATCAGGTCGCCGCCGAGGCCAGCGCCGCGCTGGCGATGATCAGGCAGGCGCACCAGGCGCTCGGCATCGAGCCGGCTCGGTACCGCCTGTCGCTTGCCGGGACCGCTGCCAAGTACGCCGGCCGCAAGGAGATCTGGGAGCGGGCCACCACAATCCTGCGCGGCGTGCTAGCCGAGGCCGGCCTGCAGTACGACGCCGAGGCAGGGGAGGCTGCGTTCTACGGCCCGAAGATCGACGTGCAGGTCGCCGATAGCGCCGAGCGGGAGACCAGCATCGCCACTATCCAGGTCGACTTCTACCAGCCCGAGCGCTTCGGTCTCCGCTACATCGGCGCTGACGGCGGCAGGCACCGCCCGGTGATGATCCACCGCAGCATCATCGGCACCGCCGAGCGCATGGTCGCGCACCTGCTTGACCGCCACGGCGGGGCGTTCCCGCCCTGGCTCGCCCCGGTCCAGCTGGTCGCCCTTCCCGTCACCGACACCGAGTCGCCGCACGCCGAGCGGCTCGCACGACAGGCCACCGAGCTGGGCTTGCGTGCTGACGCAGCCAGCAACGGCTCGCTGGCGGCGCGCATCAGGGACTACCGGCTGGTCCCGTACCAGGCCGTGATCGGCAGGGCGGAGGCGGCCGCGGGCGAGGTGTCCCTGCGGCTCCGCGACGGCCGCAGGCTGCCCCCGATGACCAGCGCCGAGGCACTGGCCCGCGTCACCCGCCAGGTCCGAGCGCACCGCGTGGACCTGTGGGGTGACGACGGCTAGCTCGCCGTAGCAACCGGCGCGGCGGCAGCGGACCGCCAGTACTTCTGGCCGCTCTCCGGCAGCAGGTCGATCGGGTCGTAGTACTCGTACTCCCGCTCCAGCGCGAACGCGTCGTCGAGCTCGACCCCGGTACGGTAGTTCTTGGTCCAGTAGGAGATGCCCAGCTCGCGGTCGTACCGCGCAACCTGGTGGACCCAGCGCTTGCCGACGTAGGGCACGTCGCACACGACCCGCGGCGTCGCGAACCCGGGCAGGTAGCCCATGATGTCGTGCTGCAGCTGCTGGGCCTGCGCCAGCGACAGCCGCCAGTGCTCGCTGCCGGGGATCATGTCGCACATGTAGAAGTAGTACGGCATGATCTTCGCGTCATCGAGTAGCGCGAAGCACAGGTCGAGCAGCCGCGCGGCGGTGTCGTTGGTACCGCGTAGCAGCACGCCCTGGTTGCGCACGTCGCGGATGCCGGTCTCGAGCATGGCCTTGGCCGCGCGGGCGACCAGCGGCGTCACGGACTGCACCGAGTTGACGTGGGTGTGAATGGCGATGCTGACGTCCCGCTGCCGGGCCACTGCGGCCAGCCGCGCCATGCCGGACCGCACGTCATCGGTCAGCCAGTGCTGGGGCAGCGCCATGAGCGCCTTGGTGGCGAGCCGGATGTCGCGGACGCTGTCGATGTCCAGCAGGCCCGCGACGAACGACTCCAGCCGCGCCCACGGCAGGTTGGCGACATCGCCGCCCGACACGACCACGTCCCGCACGCCCGGGTGCGCACGCAGGTAGTCCAGCATTGCCGCGAGCCGGTCCTCGCGGCTGAGCTCGAACCGGTGCTTGTCGATCACCGCGGTCGGGTTCCCGACGAGGTCCATCCTGGTGCAGTGGCCGCAGTACTGCGGGCACGTGGGCAGCAGCTCGGCGAGCACCTTGGTCGGGTAGCGGTGGGTCAGCCCCTCGACCGGCCACATCTCGGCCTCGTGCAGCGAGTCCCTGGATGCCCGCGGGTGCGATGGCCACTCCGGGTCCCGGTCGCTGAATGCCGGGATCATGTACCGGCGGACGGGGTCGGCGTAGAACGCGTCGGTGAAGCCCGGATCGGCGGGGGACAGGTCGGGCACCATCGTGTTGATCATCTGCGGTGGCACGAGCATGGACATGGTTGCCCGCTCGGCCTGATCGCGCTCGAGATCGGCGTAGAACCGCTCGTCCAGCCCGGCGCCGACGACCTGACGCAGCTGCCGGATGTTCTTGACGCAGTGCGCTCGCTGCCACTGGACCGACTCCCAGTCGCGGGCGGTCACGTCCGCCCAGCCGGGCAGCCGCCGCCAGTCCGGCTCGGCCAGCTCCCGGTGGCGGTAGACATAGGGCTGGTCGATCACGGGCACCTGGCTCTTTCACGGTCGGTTCTCGCATAGAACGCAAGAACCTACTGTCTGTATGATGTCGGGCAGGAAATTCTATCGATTGCTTACACTACCCTTGCACTCGTCCCAAAACCAGGAGGAATCCGTCGTGATCGCACCACGGGTCCAGGTCGGCTCGCCGCTCGGCCTGCACCGGGTGCTGGCGCCGCCCGGCGTGCTACCGCAGGCGGCGTGGCGGCTGGATGCCCGCCCGCAGCTGTGGGCCGACGAGGTGCGGGTCACCGTGGACCGGCTCAACCTGGACGCGGCGTCGTTCCGTCAGTTGCGCGAGGCGCACGCCGAGCCGACCGCGATGCGGTCTGCGGTGCTCGGCATCGTCGCGGACCGGGGCAAGATGCAGAACCCGGTGACGGGCTCCGGGGGAATGCTCACCGGAGTGGTCGACGAGGTCGGCCCGGACTCGCCGCTCGGCCTGCGGCCCGGCGACCGGATCGCGACGCTGGTGTCGCTGAGCCTGACTCCCCTGATGCTCACCGACGGACTGGCCCGGTGGGACGGCGAGTCGGAGCAGGTGCCCTGCTGCGGTCACGCAATCCTGTTCGGCCGGTCGATCGCCGCCAAGCTGCCGGCCGACCTGCCGGTCGAGCTGGCGCTGGCGGTGCTGGATGTCTGCGGCGCGCCGGCCCTCACCCGCCGGGTGGTGACCGCCAGCGCTGGCACCCATCCGGTGATCGCCATCATCGGGGCGGCGGGCAAGAGCGGATCGCTGTCGGCCGCGGCAGCCAGGCAGGCCGGGGCCGGGCGGATCATCGGCGTCGTGCCGCACGAGGCGGAGGCGGCCACGCTGCGCGCGGCGTGCGCCGACGGCGACGGCGCCCTGGTCGACGCGATTGTCGTGGCCGACGCGAGGGATCCGGTCGGGGTATCGAGCGCGATCGCCGCGGCGGGCGGCCCCGCCGACGTGACCGTGGTCTGCGTCGACGTGCCCGGCTGTGAAGGCGGCGCGATCCTGTCCACGGCGGAGGGCGGCACCGTCGTGTTCTTCTCCATGGCGACGTCGTTCACCGCGGCGGCGCTCGGTGCGGAGGGTGTCGCCGCCGACGTCACGATGCTGGTCGGGAACGGATACCTGCCCGGCCACGCGCAGCTGGCCCTTGACCTGATCCGCACCCAGCCGGGGGTGCGCGGCATCTTCGAGCACAGGATCGACCGCGGTGACCCTGACGACCGCGCGGAGCAGACATGACACCCCGTCTCACGCTGGATCCCGCGGTCGTCAACCAGGCGCGCGAGCTGGCCGCGCGGGCGGGCCAGCCCATCGTCGAGCTGGCGAGCACGCATACGACGGTGTCGATCGAGCGCGCGGTGCTCCGGCTGGCCGGCCTGCAGGGCGCCGACGCCGACGGACTGCCGTGGGTCAACAGGCTGGCCGATGCTGTCGCGGACGCAACCGGCCTGCAGGACGGCGTCGCGCTGCCGGTCTGGGACGCGCTGATCGCGGGCGGCTACGACGATCTCGCCACCCTTGCTGAGGCAGCCGCGCAGGGCAAGGTCGCGTTCCGGATCCCGGCGGGCGCGGACGCTGCGGCGGCGCGCTCGGCCGCCCGCGCCGCGCTTGCGGCCGGCATCGGCAGGATCGACGCGAACCGCGCGGAGCGCGAGCGGCTCATCGAGCAGACCGCCGAGCCGCCCCGTCCCTGGATCTATCTCATCGTCGCCACCGGCGACATCTACGAGGACATCCCGCAGGCCCAGGCGGCCGCGCGGGAAGGCGCTGACATCATCGCGGTGATCCGCTCCACCGGACAGTCTCTGCTCGACTACGTGCCGGAGGGCGCGACTCGCGAGGGTTACGCGGGCACGTACGCCACCCAGGAAAACTTCCGGCTCATGCGCGCCGCGCTGGACCAGACCTCCCGCGAGCTCCGCCGCTACGTCCGGCTCACCAACTACGCCTCCGGCCTGTGCATGCCGGAGATCGCGGCGCTGGCCGGCCTGGAGCGGCTGGACATGATGCTCAACGACTGCATGTACGGCATCATCTTCCGCGACATCAACCCCCGCCGCACCTTCATCGACCAGCGGTTCGCCCGGCAGATCCACGCGAGGGCCGGGATCATCATCAATACCGGGGAGGACAACTACCTGACAACGGCCGACGCGGTGGACGGCGCCCACACGGTCGTGGTCAGCCAGCTGCTCAACGAGTTCTTCGGCAAGGAGGCTGGCCTCGCCGACGGCCAGCTTGGCCTCGGCCACGCGTTCGAGATCAACCCAGAGCTGCCGGACTCCTTCCTGCTCGAGCTCGCGCACGCTCAGCTCATCCGCGAGCTGTTTCCCGACGCGCCGCTCAAGTACATGCCGCCGACCAAGCACATGACCGGCAACGTGTTCGCTGGCTACCTGCTGGACGCGTTCTTCAACCTGTGCGGGGTCATGACCGACCAGTCGATCCTGCTCATCGGCATGATGACCGAGGGCATTCACACGCCGTTCCTCGCCGATCGCGATCTTGCCCTGGAGAACGTGCGGTACGTGCGGAACGCGGCGGGCCGGCTGGGCGAGAGCTTTCGGCCGGCCCCCGGCGGGTTTATCGACCAGCGGGCGCAGCACGTGCTCGGCGAGTCGGTGGACCTGCTGCGCCGGATCTGCGATCAGGGCCTGCTGACCGCGATCGCCGACGGGACGTTCGGCATCACCAGACGGCCCGCCGACGGCGGGCGCGGGCTGGACGGCGTGATCAGGCGCGCCGACGGCTACTTCAACCCGGCGGCGGAGATCCTGGAGATTGGAGCCGCCGGATGACGGGATCTCGGGACGTCGACGGGGGTCGTCCGACCCAGCCTGCACCGATCGTCAGGCCGTACGGCGACACGACCGGTGACGGACGAGTCCAGCTGTCGTTCACGCTGCCGGTGCCCTTCGGTACGGCGACCGAGCGGGCGCGAGCGGAGGGCGCCGCGCAGCAGCTGGCCGCCAAGATGGGCCTGGACCCGGCGATGGTGGTGCATGCCAAGGGGATGGGCCCGGACTACACGTTCTTCATCGTCTACGGCCGGGTATCGCACCTGGTCGACCTGTCGCAGGTGACGGTGACCGAGCGCGAGTTCCCGCTGCTGTCCGCCGCCGAGGTGAACCTGCGGATCCGGACCGCGCTGGGTCGCAAGCTCGTCGTGGTGGGCGCCTGCATCGGGACCGACGCGCACACCGTGGGCATCGACGCGATCCTCAACGTCAAGGGTCACGCCGGCGAGAAAGGCCTCGAGTACTACCGGGAAATGCGGGTGGTCAACCTGGGGTCACAGGTCGCGGTGGGCGACCTGGTGGCCAGGGCGGGTGCGGAGCACGCGGACGCGGTTCTGGTCAGCCAGGTAGTCACGCAGCGGGACGCGCACCTCAGCAACGCGCGGGAGATGGCGGCCGCGTTCCGCGGCGCGGTCGGAGAGCGACCGCTGCTGGTGGTCGGCGGGCCTCGGTTCGACCCCGCCATGGCGGCCAGCCTGGGCGTGGACAAGATCTTCGGCAAGGGCACCACGCCGGGTGAGGTGGCGAGCTACCTCGCACACGCGCTGGCGCCCGCGACGCGGGGCGTGCTGGCATGACCGACCCACGGCTCGGGCTGACCGTCACGCACCAGCGATACGTGCCCTACAGCCACGCGCACTACGGCGGCAGCCTGGTGGACGGAGCGTACGTGCTCGGTCTGTTCGGCGATGTGGCGACCGAGGTGTGCATCCGCGCCGACGGCGACGAGGGACTCTTTGCGTCGTACTCCGACGTGCAGTTCCTGGCTCCGGTGCGGGCTGGCGACGTGCTGGCCGTCTCGGCCACGGTGACCAAGGTTGGCACTCGCAGCCGCCAGCTGTCGTTCGAGGCGCGCGTGCTGTGCCGGGCTCGGCCAGACCGCGGCCCGTCCGCTGCCGCGGCGCTGCCCGAGCCGATCATCGCCGTCACCGCCGCCGGGACCGTCGTCGTCCCGGCGGCCTGACCTAGAGCTGGGCAAAGCGGCCTTCGCCGTCGGCGTAGCTGTAGATCTCCTCGCCGTCGACGAGGGCGCGCTCGACGCGGCTCTGCACGTCGAGCGGGTCGCCCGACCAGATCACCAGGTCGGCGTCTTTGCCCGCCTCGATGGAACCGACCCGGTCGTCGATGCCGACGATGCGCGCCGGGTTGATGGTCAGCGCCTGCAGCGCGGTGTCGCGGTCGAGGCCGTGCTTCACCGCGAGCCCTGCCTGATAGGCGAGGAAGTGGATGGGGACCACCGGATGATCGGTCGTGATCGCGATCGTCACGCCGGCCGCAGCGAGCCAGCCGGGGGTGGCTAGCGACCTGTTCCGCAGCTCGACTTTAGACCTGCTGGTCAGCAGCGGTCCGATGACAACCGGGATGTCCCTGGCCGCAAGGATGTCGGCGATCAGATGCGCCTCGGTGCCGTGGTCGATCACGAGCCGGTAGCCAAACTCCTCGGCAATCCGCAGCCCCGTGGCGATGTCGTCGGCCCGGTGACAGTGCTGCCGCCAGGGGATCTCCCGGAGCAGCACCCGCCCGAGTGCCTCGAGCTTGAGATCGCGGTCGACCGGCTTGCGCTCGTCCTGCGGCTTGGCCTGCTCGGCCTCGATTCGCTGCAGGTAGTTGGCCGCATCGACGAGCGCACCTCGGATGACGGCGGCCGTGCCAAGCCGGGTGCTCGGCATCTTCTTCTGCTGGCTGTAGACCCGCTTGGGATTCTCGCCGAGCGCGGACTTTATCCCGGCCGGAGCCTTGAGGAGCATCTCATCGACGGTGCGGCCCCAGCACTTGAGCGCGGCCGTCTGGCCGCCGATGGGGTTGCCCGAGCCCGGGTTCACGTTCACCGCGAGGACGCCGCCGGAGATCGCGTCCCGGAAGCCGATGTCCGCCGGGTTGATCGCGTCGAGAGCGCGCACGTGCGCGGTGACCGGCTCGGTCATCTCGTTGGTATCCTGGCCCGCCCAGCCCTCGCCCTCCTCGTTCACGCCGACGTGACCGTGCGCCTCGACAAACCCAGGCAGCACCCAGCCGCCGACCGCGTCGATCACCCTGGCCTCATCGGGCACAGAAAGGTCGCGGCCCACGGCGACGATCTTGCCGGCTGCCATCAGCACGATGCCGTCGTCGATTGGCTCCCCGGTAACCGGAACGACGCGCCCGCCGACGATCGCTACCGCATTGCCTGCCATCTGCACGCTCCCTGGGTTGTCAGCCGAACCGTGTGAGCGAAAACCGGGTCGGCTGGCCGCTGATTCCGACGCGCCGCAATCGGCCATTGCTGGCAAAAGTGCCGCCGTGATGTGAAGCTGACGCCGTGTTGAGTCGAGCCGAGATGGCGGCCGCCAGGCGGCGGATCGGTGCCGCGGCCGTGCGGCCGGGAGCGGACGGCCGACAGCCAGGGACGGATGGGCTGCCGCAGATCCAGCACATCGTGGTGCTGATGATGGAGAACCACTCCTACGACAACTACCTCGGCATGCTGACCGGCCACGGTGATGGCTTCGCGCTCGGGTCGGATGGCAAGCCCGTCGGCGCGAACACCATGCAGAGCGGCGCCGAGGTGCCGCTCTGGACGGTCCCGCAGACGACGCAGCAGCAGTCGGTGCCGACGCAGAGCTGGCACGCGAGTCACCTCCAGTGGGACGAGGGTCGCTGCGACGGGTTCGTGCGGAGCATCGAGCAGACCCTCCCCGGCCTGGACGCCAAGGCTGCCATGCGGTACTGGACGGAACCGGAGCTGCCGTTCTACTACGGCCTCGCCAGAACCTTCCCGCTGGCGACGCGCTGGTTCTCAGCCTGCCTGGGCCCGACGTTCCCGAACCGGCGGTTCCTCACCGCGGGCACCGCGAACGGCATGATCGACGACCTGCCGTACAGCATGATCGACTATCCCGCGAACGGCACGATCTTCGATCACCTCAGCGCCCACGGCATCAGCTGGGCCAACTACCACCAGCTGCCGGCCGCCAAGGTCACCCTGCGACGGCTCGCGCACCTGTCTGGGCTGCGCTACCTGCGGCTGCTGGCGGGTGCCGTGGCCGGGATCTTCCCGCAGTTCCTTGCCGCGCTGCAGCGCAAGCTGGAGGTGACCGCCGACCTCTACCCGCTCGGGTTCCTGCGCTCGGTGAACCACGTGCGGCCGATGACTGAGTTCTGGACCGCGGCCCGAGACGGCACGCTGCCGTCCGTCAGCATCGTGGACCCCGACTTCACCCTGAGCTCGGAGGAGAACCCGCAGGACATCAGCGTCGGTGAGGCGCTCGCCGCGCGCGTCATCACCGCGGTCATGACCGGGAAGGGGTGGCCGCGCACGCTGCTGATCTGGCTGTACGACGAGCACGGGGGCTACTACGATCACGTGCCGCCGCCACCGGCGCCGGCGCCGGATGACGTGCCCGGCCAGAGTCCGTATCAGCGATACCCGGTGCTGCGCCTGTTCCGCGCAACGGCGCTCGGCCGGCGGATCACGGCGGCGGATGCGGGCCCCTCGACCTATACCCGGCTCGGCTTCCGGGTGCCCGCGGTGATCGTGTCGCCGTACGCCAGGCCGGGGTACGTCACGGACGTGGTGTACGACCACACCGCGATCCTGCGGCTGATCGAGCGCAAGTGGAGCCTGCCGTCGCTGACCGCGCGCGACGCCTGGGCCGCTGACCTGCTGGAGACGCTGGACCTGGACGCCCCGCCGGCGTTCGCGGTCCCGCCGGTCCTGCCCGAGCCCCTGCGGCGAACCTGACGCCTCGCGGACCAATCTGCCGCGGGCGGGCCCCCTGAGTACCGGGCATGATGGCTGGTCATCCTGGGCACGCTAGCGAGCATGCACGCCCATCAGCCCGACCAGGCTGTCTTCAGGTCCGTGGCGCCCGAGGACATCGAGTGGGAGCCGTTCGCGGCCTTCCCGCCGCCCGCGCGCCTTGCCGTGGTGGTGGGTCATCCGGAAGAGCGCGGTCCGTACGTGGTCCGGGTTAAGGTGCCGTCCGGCGTGAAGCTGATGCCGCACGTGCACCAGGAGGACCGCGTCTACACGGTCATGTCCGGGGTCTTCTACATCGGCCTGGGCGATGAATTCGACGCGGAGAAGCTGGCGGCGTACCCGCCGGGCGCGGTGGTTGTCCTGCCCGGCGGTACTCCGCATTTCCACTGGGCCAAGTCCGGTGAGTACATCACGCAGGTGACCGCCATCGGGCCGATCACCCTGGAATACGTCAACCGACACGATGATCCGCGCAACCACCCAGGCTGAACCCGTCGCGCGGTCGGCTCGCCCGCCAGTTCAGCCCCGTTGCCCCCAGGCCGGATAGCGCTGGGCCGCGTGGACCCGGTCCAGCATCCGGGCGATGTCGCTGGGCGAGACGATGCCCACGAGCTTCCCGTTGCTGAACACCAGCGCGCGCTGATCCGCGCACGCGGTGAGGCGCGGGATCAGGTCGGCCACGGAGTCGTCCGGCGATGCGGTCGCGACGTCGCTGAGGGGGCAGGCTATATCGGCCAGGACGGTCTGGTCGCGCCGGGCGGCTGGCACTTCCTTGATCCGGTTGAAGGTCACGAGCCCGGTCACGGTGTGCTGGTCGTCGAGCGTGACCGGGAAGCTCTGGTGCCGCAGGCGGAAGACGTAGCCGTCCAGGAACGAGCTGACCGTCATCGACCCTTGCACCGTCACCGGCTGGGGCGTCATGATCTGGCCGACCCGGATGCCGCGCAGCTCGCCGGTTACCACTGCCTGCCGGGCCTCGGCCGTTGCCGCGCTGGTGACGAACCAGCCGATCAGGGCGATCCACACCCAGCTGAAGTTCTCCGTGATGAAAAAGGCGTACAGGCCACCGGCGATGAACACCCAGCCCACCACCTGACCGGCGCGGCTGGCCCAGACGGTGGCCTTGACCCTGTCCCCGGTGCGCCACCAGACCACCGCGCGCAGCAGCCTGCCGCCGTCGAGCGGCGCGGCCGGGATGATATTGAAGACGGCGAGGGCAAGGTTGGTGAAACCGAGATAGGCCAGCGCAGTGAGCACGACGCCGGGGACGCTGTCGCGTGCCGGGCTGGTGCCCGCTACCAGCGCGGTCGCGCCGACGAACACGCCGCCGAGCAGCAGGCTCGTCAGCGGGCCGACACCCGCGATCGCCACCTCTGCTGACGGGCTCGGTACCTCGCCGCTGAGCTGGGAGATTCCACCGAAGAGGAACAGGGTGATGCTCTGGACCTTCAGCCGGTAGTGGCGCGCGACGAGGGAGTGCGCCAGCTCGTGTGCCAGCAGCGAGGCGAAGAACACGAGCGTAGTGATGACGCTGGCGAGGGCGTAGGTGAGCGCGCTCTGCCGTGGGTTGGCCGACGGGAACTGCAAGGTCCCGAGGCCGATCGCGATCAGGGCGAAGATGATCGCGACGCTCCAGTTGGTGGCGATCCGGATGCCGCGGATGCTGCCCAGCGGCACAGTTCCCGGGCCCAGGGAGGACTGCTTGGCTGGCTGCCGCTCGCGTCCTTGGTCGCCCGATCCCGCCACAGCTGCCACCTACCCGCGCAGCTGCGGGTGCAGAGCACCGGCACGCCGCGCAGTCGTCGCGATCGAGGAGGGCGGCATCTCAGTTCCCCGTCGTCCCGCGGCGGCCGCCGATCTCGGCCAGCCACGCCGACGCGGCCTCGAGGTCGGCCCGCCGCAGAGCCCGTCCGGTGAGCGTTGGCGGCTCGCCGCGATCGGCGGGACCCTGGCCCCCGACGGGCCGCGGCTCGCGCCGCGCCGGCCGGTCGGCCTGGCCGATGGCGGCGGCCGGCTGGTCGGCCCAGGACAGGGCCGGCTGCGACGGCGGGTCAGCGGGCTTCGGGTTGGTGAGGGTAAGCGCGAGCGTCGGGCACATGTCGACCGCCTGGCCCGCGTCCCGTTGCAGCCAGAACGGCACCGGCACGTCGAGCAACTCCGGGTAGCCGTCCGGATCGAGCCTGATCAGCTCGGGTGCCAGCCGGGAACACAGCCCGTGACCCGCGCATCTCGTCCAGTCGATGCTGAGCTTCGCCTCCGCCGGGGCGGCTGGCAACGGGAGGACCCCGAGCACGGGTCGCCCGCACGTGCCGCGCTGCAGGTGCTCGGCCACGTCAGCAGCGAACACGTCGAGCGCGGAGTCGACGAAGTTTGCCGTCCCGTCCGGGTGGTGGCACGCGCCACGGCCGCGCACCCCGGCCGCCGTGCGGCTAGCGGAGTCGAGCTCGTCCGGACCGCCGGATCCGGTCGCGAGCGCGGCGAGCGACCGCGCCACCGCCGGAAGTCCGGCCTTGCACGGTCCGCACTGGCCCGAGGACTGCATGGCCAGGTACCCGACGACCCTGGCCACCTCGCCGAGCGGGCAGGTGTCCGCGCTCACGGGGAGCACCACGCCCGCGCCGAGGACGCCGCCGACAGCGGCCAGGCCGGCCCGGCTCACGGGCACGGTGTCGGCGACGTCGGGGGCGAGCCACCTGCCGTGGTACCCGCCGACCAGCACGCCCGCCGGAGGCTCGGCTCCGCACACGTCGAGAATGTGACCGAGCGGGACGCCCGTCGGCGCCTCTACCACCCTGGGCCGGTGTACCGAGCCGCCCACCGTCAGCAGGACGGTGCCCGGCTCGCGGTCGAGTCCAGTCGAGGCGTATCCCGCCGGGCCGAGCATGCCGAGCACGGCCAGCTGGGCGAAGGTCTCGGTGTTGCAGAGCAGTGTGGGCTGGTTGCGCACGCCAGAATCGCTGGCCAGTATCTTCTCGCCCGGCGGTAGGGCCGGGTGGTGATTGATGGCGTTGACCAGCGCGCCGCTCTCGCCGGACACAAACCGGGCCGGCACCCTGACCAGCCGGACCAGCCGGCGGAGGGCGGCGTCGGCCGCGACCGCCTCGCTCACGGACTTCGCCTGCGGGCCGTCTCCGCTCACCGCCACGACCACGTCGGCCGCCTGCAGCGCCCTGGCCGCGAGCAGCGCGCCATCGAGCACGAGGTGCGGTGATCGAGCGAGGAGGGTCGTGTCCTTGGCGCTGCCTGGCTCGCCCTCCGCGCCGTTGACCACCACGACACAGCGCTTGCCTGCCGCCCGGTCCAGCACGGCGCGCAGCTTCCTGGCGACGGGGAAGGCCGCGCCGCCCCGACCGCGCAGATCCACCTGCTCGCACATGGCGACGAGCGACTCGGCATCCAGCTTCGGTGCCGGGCCGAACACGGACCGATGCGCGGCCAGGTCCAGCCGCGCGTACCGGTCCAGGCCCGCGATGACCCGAGCCTGGCCGACACGCAGGACTCCGGGCGCCGGATGCGTCATCGGTCCGGCCCGGTGGGTGGAATGGTCGGGCCGTCGGCTGCGCCGCCGGGCTCGGCCCAGTTCCCGCCCGGCCGCCGCGGTGGCCGGGGCCACCGGCCTCCAGCCGGCGGTGCCGAGGCGGGCAGCGCGCGC
>JASHPF010000319.1 GCA_030038295.1 Streptosporangiaceae bacterium | reverse complement strand
TGGCGAACCCGTTCACCAAGGACATGCAGCTGACCGCCGTCCACGGCGCCCGGAGGTACCGGGCCGACCGGCTGGTCCGGGTCGCCAGGCCGCACCGATTCCTGGACCCCGCGGCTGGCCCGCTGATCGCGGTGCGACTGCACATCCTCACCCGCAAAACCCTCGGCGGGCTGCACACCAACCTCGACGGGCAGGTGCTGGACACCGCCGGGCAGCCAATTCCCGGTCTGTACGCCGCGGGCGAGGTGGCGGGATTCGGCGGCGGCGGGATGCACGGCTACCGCGCGCTCGAGGGCACTTTTCTCGGCGGCTGCCTGTTCTCCGGCCGGGCTGCCGGGCGCAGCGCGGCGCGCGTGGTGGGCTAGCGATGGCCACCATCGATGACGTCCGGCGCATCGCGCTGAGCCTGCCGCAGACCAGCGAGCGCGAGTCACGCGGCAGCCTCGACTGGCGCGTGGCGGACAAGAGCTTCGTCTGGGAACGGCCGCTCCGCCGCGCCGACATCGCCGCGCTGGGCGACCGGGTGCCGAATGGCCCGGTGTACGCGGCGCGCACCGCGGACGAAGGCGTGAAGCTCGCGCTGATCGCCGACAGTCCGGCGATCTACTTCACCACCCCGCACTTCGACGGATACCCAGCCGTGCTGTTCGAACTCGACCGGATCGATGTCGCTGAGCTCACCGAGCTCATCACCGACGCGTGGCTGGCGCGGGCGCCGCGCAGGCTGGCCGCAGAGTTCGGCACCGGCTGACCGCGGAGGTCTGGGACCTGCATGCCGGTAGGCCCGGATAATTTGGCTTCCAACCTGCGGAAATCACAGATAGTGACAGCTACATCACTCTTGTAGTATCGGCCGATGGAGCCGATGCTGTGCCCTGTCCTCATCGGCAGGCGCGCCGAACTGCGGGCCCTGACCAGCGCCCTGGACGCTGCTGGCGAGGCCCGCGGCAGCGCGGTCTTCGTCACCGGTGACCCGGGCGTCGGGAAGTCCCGGCTGGTCAGAGAGGCGACCGCGCGGGCGGCGGAGCGCGGATTCTTCGTCCTCGGTGGCCGGGCGACCGAATCGTCCGTGCCCGTCCCGTTCCGGCCCATCAGCGAGGCGCTGATGGGCGCGGCGCGGGCCGGAGTGGTCCCGGCTGCACCCGGCATCGCCGATTACCGGCCCGCCCTCGGCACGCTGGTCCCGGAGTGGAGCCGCCCGGATGAGGGCGACGCGGAGGTGTCCCCGGTCATCATCGGCGAGGCGTTGCTGCGCTTGCTGTCGCTGCCGGCGTGGCCCGCCGGGCTCCTGGTGCTCGAGGATCTGCACTGGGCGGACCCGGAGACGGTCGCCATCGTGGAGTATCTGGCCGACAATGTGTCTGCCTCCAGCGTGGCCTGCCTGATCACGATGCGGGCCACGCAGCCGTCGCCGGGACTGGACCTGCTGCACTCCCTCGCCGCGCGGCGAGCCGCCACCACTATCGAGGTAGCCCGGCTGTCGCCGCGCGCCGTCGGCAAGATGGCGGCCGCCTGCCTGGCTGTCGCGGAGGTACCGGAGCCGGTCAGCAGGCTGCTCGCGCGCTGCGAGGGTCTCCCGTTCGCCGTCGAGGAGATTCTCGCCGCCGCCGTATCGTCCGGAGAACTCGTGCACGCGCCCGACGGCTGGCAGGTCGACCCGGACATCGTTACCGGCGTACCGCAGTCGATCATCGGCTCGGTGCGCAACCGCATCGCCGGGCTGGGGCGGCAGGCCCGTGCCGTGATCGTGTCCGCCGCCGTGCTCGGCCGGCAGTTCGACTGGACGCTGCTGCCGAGCGTTGCCGAGGTGACCGAGTCGGAGACCCTCGAGGCGCTGCACCAGGCGCACGACGTCCAGCTGATCGAGCCGATGGTCACCGACTCGGGCGCGTTCAGGTTCCGGCACAGCCTCACCAGGAACGCGATCGTGTCGGACCTGCTGCCGCCCGAGCTGGCGGCCCGGTCGGCCCGGGCGGCGGCTGCCGTCGAGGCGGCACATCCGGGCCTGCCGGGCGCCTGGTGTGTGCTCGCAGCCGAGCTGCGCTCCGCGGCCGGCCAGCCGGTAGCGGCGGCCCGGCTGTTGCTGACGGCCGGGCGCCGCGCCCTCCGGCAGGCGGCCATCACCAGCGGAACAGCCGCCCTGCAGGACGCGCGGCGGCTGCTCGCCGAGACTACGGATGTACCCGCCGGGCTGGATACCGATATCGAGGAGGCGCTCGTCGACGCGCTCGCGCTATCGGGCAAGTACGAGCAGCTCGGCCCGCTCATGACAGACCTGCTCGGCAGGCTCGGCCCGGCTGACCAGCGGCGGGAGGCGCTGATCCGGGTGCGGGCTGCCAGCACGCGCCCGGAGGACAACCTCGAGGCGGCGGCCGAGCACCTTGCGGTGGCGAGCGTCATCGCGGACCGGTTGCAGGAGCCGGAGCTGGCGAGTCGGGTCGACGTGGCGACCGCGCGGTATGCGCTGGTGACCGGCGAGTTTGACCGGGCGGAGGAGCTTGCGCGCCGATCCCTGGCAGCCGCGGAGAACGCCGGGCTGACCGGGTGGGCAGCCGAGGTCGGGGTCGAGTCACTCGGCATGATCGGCCGGATCGAGCGGATCCGGAACCATGGCGGGGCCCGGGCCGCGTTCGAGCGCGCCTACAAGATCGCCGACAAGCGGGGGCTCGGGGTGTGGCGGATCGCGGCGCTGCACCGCCTCGCCACCGTCGACATGCTCGACGACGGAAAGACCAGCGGACTGCTCGACGTGCGCGACCTGGCGCACGAGGCGGGTCTGCTCTCCATCGCGACGACGATCGACCTCCAGCTGGCCAACCTGCTCAGCCTCAGCACGGACACTGACCGGGCCCTGGACATGGCCAAGGGGTGTGAGCGCGAGGCGCGCCTGATCGGCTCGCAACGGATCGAGGCGATGGCACTCGGCCTGCAGGGCCTCGCCTTCGGGATCCGTTCCGACGCGCGCGCCGTCGAGCTGTCCGCCCGGCGCGCGGAGCAGGTTCTGCCCGGCGATCCGGAGGTGCTGCTGAGCACTGTGGGCCAGGTGCGCGTGGTGGGGGCGCTGTTCCGGGACGACGTCCGGCAGGCGATGCAGCTCGCCACGGGGGCCGGCGAGTACGCGGTGCAGATGCTGAGTGCCCCGCGCCGCGCCCGCGGCTACTACTCGCCGACGCAGATCCCGCTGCTCGCGCGGGGGCGGTCGTGGGGGCTGCGCGCGCTGCTCGCGGCGGTCGGCGGCGGCGGAGCGACCGAGATCGAGCAGGCCGAGCTCGTCGGCGCCGCGGTCAGCTGGAACCGCGGCTGCCTCGGGTACGCGGGGGCGGTGCTGGCCGGGCGGGCCGGGCAGCGGCAGCGTGCAAGCGATCTCGCCGCGGACGGCGCCGTCGCGTTTGCGCCGTTTGCGCCGTGGTGGAATCAGCTCGCCAGGCGTCTGGTGGCGCAGTGCGCGCTCCGGGACGGCTGGGGCGAGCCGGTGCCCTGGCTGCGCGAGGCCGCGGCCGGCTTCGAG
Organism: Streptosporangiaceae bacterium; assembly: GCA_030038295.1. Taxonomy (GTDB): domain Bacteria; phylum Actinomycetota; class Actinomycetes; order Streptosporangiales; family Streptosporangiaceae; genus JAJYUU01. The sequence continues at coordinate 5,308 of JASHPF010000319.1, read as the reverse complement.
GCTTCCGGCCACGCTCAGCTCGCCTCCGCCTGCCGCGGTCTGCTCCGGCAGGCGGGCGTGCCGGTGCCCCGCTCCGGCCGTGGTTCGGCGAAGGTTCCCGCACAGCTGCAGCGCCTCGGCGTGACAAGCCGGGAAATGGACGTGTACCTCCTGGTCGCGCGCGGCTACTCCAACGGCCAGATCGCCGAGCGCCTCTATATATCGCCCAAAACAGTCGAAACTCATGTCGCCAGCCTGGTAGCCAAGACCGGCCAGGCGGGGCGCCGCGAGCTGGTAGCCGACGCTGCCCGGCACGTCACCCGCTTAACTCAGGGTGCCGCCCGCCTTACCTCAGGGTCCGCCCGATGTGCCCGCGGGCCAGGCGCGAGATCGTTACTTGCGGAAGTTACCTCTAGGTAACTGCATGCCACCAAGGAGGACTCTCATGCACGCCATGGCAGCCGCGGCCACCTGCCCAGGCGACACGTTCGAGCAGCAGGCGCTCCCGCACGCCCCCCAGCTGTACGCCGTCGCGCTCCGACTCACTCGCCAGCACTGCGATGCTGAGGATCTCGTCCAGGACACGCTGGCGCGTGCCTTCGCAAAATTCCACCAGTTCACCCCCGGCACCAACCTGGGCGGCTGGCTGTACCGGATCCTGCTCAGCACGTTCTACAGTTCGTGCCGGTCGCGCACCCGGCGCCCCGCCGAGGTACTCACCGGCGAACAGGACGCGACCGGCGGGGCCGCGGGCGGCCAGGCAGCGAGGTCGGCCGAGGCGGAGGCGCTGGGCCGGCTCGGCGACTCGGAGGTGGTCCGCGCGCTCGCCGAGCTGCCCGCCGCCTACAAGACCGTCATCTACCTGGCGGACGTCGAAGGCTATCCCTATGCCGAGATAGCCGGCGTGCTGGACATCCCGGTCGGGACGGTGATGTCGCGAATGCACCGTGGCCGGGCGATGCTGCGCGCGAAGCTCGGCCCGCCGCGGCCCGCCGAGGTGCTCAGGCCGGCCCGGCGGGTGCTCTCCGGCGCGATCCAGGAGGGCACGGGGCTCGCTGCGTAAGCGCACTGCTCAGGGTCGCGTAAGAATGACTCATGAGTAAAACTCCCGCGGCACCGCCACCCGGTGACAAACCCGTCGGTTCCGCTCCGCCGCAGCCCCCCGGCTGGCGGCACTGGCTCTGGCTGGTCTGGCTCGTCATCATCCTGCTCTGGGTGGTGCCCGCCTTCATTCACACGACCCCGTCTACGACGCTGACCTACTCGCAGTTCACCAGTGACGTGACAGCGCACAAGATCAAGACCGTCGACATCCCCAGCCCGTCGTCGGAAGGCGCCAACGTCACGGTCACCGGCACCTTCACCAACGGCAAGGACTTCTCGGCGGTCACGCCGCCGATCACGCCGGGTAACCCGCTGGCCGACAGCCTTAAGTCGGCCGGGGTCGCGACCACCTACGAGGCGCCGCCGAGCTCGTTCGGCGGCTTGCTGCTCGAGATCATCATCTTCCTGGTGCTGCCGTTCGCGGTGCTCATCTTGCTGTTTCGGTGGATGGCGCGCAGGACGGGAAGCTCGCTGCAGGGTGTCATGGGCGTCGGCCGGTCGAGGGCGCAGGTCTTCGACGCCGAGCGGCCGCAGACCCGGTTCAGTGACGTGGCGGGGTATGAGGGCCCGAAGGCCGAGATCAGCGAGGTCGTCGACTTTCTCCGGAGCCCGGACCGGTACCAGCGGGCCGGCGCGATGGCGCCGCGGGGCGTGCTCATGGTCGGGCCGCCCGGCACTGGCAAGACGCTGCTCGCGCGCGCGGTGGCCGGCGAGGCCTCGGTGCCGTTCTTTTCCGTTACCGGGTCCAGCTTCGTCGAGCTGTTCGTCGGCGTCGGCGCCGCCCGGGTCCGCGACCTGTTCGCGGAGGCCCGCAAGGCCGCTCCCGCGATCATCTTCGTGGACGAGATCGACGCCATCGGGCAGCGCCGCGGTGGCGCCGGCCAGATCGTCTCGAACGATGAGCGGGAGCAGACACTCAACCAGCTGCTATCGGAGCTGGACGGGTTCGACCCGCGAGCGGGGATCGTCGTGCTCGGCGCGACCAACCGGCCCGAGGTGCTGGATCCCGCGCTGCTGCGGCCCGGCCGATTTGACCGGCAGGTGGTCATCCCGCTGCCGACGCTCGAGGAGCGGGCGGCCATCCTCGCCGTGCACTGCCGCGACAAGAAGCTCGGCCCCGACGTGGACCTGAACGTGGTAGCCCGCGGCACGCCTGGCTTCTCCGGCGCGGACCTGGCGAACCTGGCCAACGAGGCGGCCATCTTCGCGGTCAGGGACGGGCGCGAGGTGCTGACGGCCGCGGACTTCGACAACGCCAGGGACCGCATCCTGCTCGGCCGGCGCGAGGGCTCCAACGTGCTGCTGCCCGAGGAAAAGCACTCGGTCGCCGTGCACGAGGCCGGCCACGCGCTTGTCACGGCGCTGTCCGACCACGCCGACCCGGTTGCGAAGGTCACTATCCTGCCCGCGGGCCAGGCGCTCGGCGTTACGCAGCAGCTGCCGCTCTACGAACGGCATCTGTACGGGCAGGACTACCTGAGCGAGTCGCTGGTCGTACGGCTCGGCGGCCGCGCCGCGGAGCTGGTGGAGCTCGGGCAGGGTTCGACCGGTGCAGCCAACGACCTGGCGTCGGCCACCGACCTGGCGACGAAGATGGTGCGCGAGTTCGGGCTGTCGGACAAGCTCGGGCCGATCGGCTACCCGCAGGGTGGCTCGGTGTTTCTGGGCGACGGCGCCGGTGGCGGGCTGTCGAGCCGGCCGTACGCCGAGGCCACCCAGGCGAGCATCGACGCGGAGGTGGCCAGGCTGCTGCGCGAGGCAGAAACAACGGCCGTGTCGCTGATCCGGACACACCGCGACGAGCTCGACAAGATCGTCGGGCTACTCCTGGAGAAGGAGACCGTCGACGGTGCCGAGGTCTACGCGATCGTGGGCAAGCCCGTGCCGGAACGCCGGGCGACGGAGCAGATGATCGGGCCGCACGGTGCGTCGGCTACCCGTCAGGGAGACGGTGCGGCGCCGCGGGCTGCCACCGCGGAGACGGGCCACGACTCCGGCCGCTAGCGCCACCAGGGCCGGCGGCGCAGCTGCGCCAGGCGCTCCGCCGGCCCGGTGACGTCGGCGGTGTGTGCCTCCAGGTGGTCCAGGTGCAGGCCCACCCAGAGCGCGTCCGGCCGGTAGGCAGCAGGGCGGCCGCACGGCACGTGCGCCGCCCCGATGCCGCTCGGCGGCAGCGGTGACAGCGGATCCGGCGCCGCCCTGCTCGGCCTCGCGACCTGCGCGGCGAGCCGGTCGTAGAACTGAGCCAGGCCCGCCACCTGACGGCGGAGCGCCGTGTGCAGTCCGCTGTCGTCAGCGTGCGGCTCGGTCCTGGTCGGCAGGCTAGCCATCGAGTGCGCGGTCAGCCGGAGCTGCATCGACCCCATCACCAGCGCCCACAGATCCTTTTTGGCCAGCCGCTTGGACCCCTGCTCGGTCAGGTAGGCGCGCACCGCGTCGTCCACCCGGACGCCGGTGGCGATGGCCGTGACGGCGAGGCCGGGTCGGTCGTCGCGGTCACCGAGCGCCCAGTCGGCAGCGTCACCCAGGTAGTCGGAGCCGGCCAGGAAGGCGTCGGCGAGGTCATCGCCCAGCACCGCGGAGACGCCGCGCGGCCAGAACAGGAAGCCGACGACGAGGCTGACCGCGCAGCCGATAGCGACGTCCTCGACCCGCAGCAGCCCGACCTTCCAGCCGGCCGGCGCCAGCAGGTTGAACAGGATAACCACGAGGATGGTGAAGGCTGCCTGGCCGAACGCGAATGGCGCCGTGCCAGGCGTGTACGCGGCGACCAGCACGGCGAAGGGGTAGATCACCCACAGCGCGGTGGGGTTGGTGCCGATGGCCACCAGCAGCGCGCCGCCGATCACGAAGCCGACGACGGTTCCGGCTAGGGCCCGCATCGCGGTCGCGCCAGTCGCAGTCGCGCTGGAGCGGAGCACCGACAGCGTGCCGAGCACGACCCAGAACGCGTGCTGGACGCCGGTGACCTTCGCCACTGCCACTGCCGCGGCGATGGCGATCGCGCCGCGCAGGCTGTTGACAAACCACACCGACCGCAGGCTCGCGTCGGTGGCGATGGCGCTCGCGGGCCGGTCTGGGTTCCGCTGCCGGGATGACTCGCGGCTGCTGGCGCCCGTCGGCAGCCCGGCCAGCCAGCGCTGGCGCACGACGGCGAGGAAACCGGGCGATTCCGCGCCGGTGGCGACCATCGCCTCGGCGGCGGCCGCCGCGGTGGCGACACCGAGGGCCTGGGCGTGGAACGCGTTGTCGGCGGCGCGCAGCGCCGTGTCCTGGCTCCCCGACAGCTGCTGCAGGTGCGCGGTGCTGCGGAGCCGCGCCTGCAAGATCCGCTCCAGGTCCACGCTGGCGCGCTCGCCGGACAGCCGGGCGGCGATCTGGCGCAGGGCCTGCACGGACAGCGCCAGCAATTCGCGGTCTGGCTGGGCAGCGTCCAGCAGGTCGAGGTGGCCATCCGACACCTCGCTCACCAGGCCGGCGCACCAGTCGAGCAGATGGACGAGGTTCGCCAGGCCCTGGTCGGGCACGGCCCGGCCGGTGGGTCGGTACGGCGTCCCCACGAACGCGTTCATCAGGTCGCGCCTGGCGGCGGCGAGCTGCTCGGGGCCCGCGCTGGTGGTAGCGCCGTGCAGCGCCGCGTCGAGCTCATCGGCCAGGGCAACCGCGGTCGCGGCCGCCTGAGCCAGCAACCGATCGCTGGCCGGGCGTGGCGCCAGCAGCAGGACGGCGGCGGTGCTGACCGCCTGCGCGAGCCACCAGCCCGCCAGCCGCGACGGCAGGGTAGCGGCCGAGCCCACGGACGCGATCGGCAGCACGTACGCGAGCAGGCACGCGTTGACGGCCGACGCCGCGTTAGGCCCCACCGAGCCGGCCGCGTAGACGGCGAACGCTACCGGGATGGTGCCGACGGCCGCCAGCCACGCCGGGCTGCTGAGCACCGTGCCGAGGGTGAGCGTCACGCTGCCCGCGACGGCGAGCCCGAGGTGCGCGAGAGCCTTGTCGCGCCTGGTGCCGCCGAACGACGTTATGACCAGCGCGCCGAAGCTGCCGAACACGGCGAACAGAGTCATCTGGGCGTCGCCGATGACCTTGAACGTGAGCGCGAACAGGCACGGGATGACGACAGTCGCGCGGACCGCGCGCAGCGCGGCGGGCACCGACCAGGTCACCCGCATCGCCCGCGCCCATGCCCACGACCCGGCACTCATGTGGCCCAACTCTGTCA
>JASHPF010000318.1 GCA_030038295.1 Streptosporangiaceae bacterium | reverse complement strand
CGCGTGACCGGCGGCACCGGCCGGCTGCCCGGCGGCACGGCTCGCGCCGGCCGGCCGGCCGCCACCCTTGCCCTTCTTCTTCGCCTTGCCGCGGGTCTTACTGGCGCGCCGCATGCCCCCCATGCCGGGCATGCTGCCCATCATCTGGCGCATCATCTTCTGGGCCTCGAAGAAGCGCACGACGAGCTGGTTGACCTCGCCAACGGTCACGCCGGAGCCGGCCGCGATCCTGGCCCGCCGGGAACCGTTGAGGACCTTGGGGTTGCGCCGCTCCTGGACGGTCATCGAGTTGATGATGGCCGCGGCCCGGTCCAGGTCCTTGTCGCTGACCTGGCTCAGCAGCTCCCGGTTCTGCGCCGCGCCGGGGAACATGCCGAGCAGGTTGCCGATCGGCCCGAGCTTGCGGACCATCGCCAGCTGCTCGACGAAGTCCTCCAGCGTCAACCCCTCGCCGGAGGTGAGCTTGCCGGCCATGGCGGCGGCCTGATCCTGGTCGAACGTCCGCTCGGCCTGCTCGATGAGGGACAGCACGTCGCCGAGATCGAGGATCCTGGACGCCATCCGGTCGGGGTGGAAGACGTCGAAGTCCTCCAGCTTCTCGCCGGTGGACGCGAACATCACCGGCCTGCCGGTGAGCTTCCGGATGGACAGCGCCGCGCCACCGCGCGCGTCGCCGTCGAGCTTGGTGAGCACGACCCCGTCGTAGCCGACGCCGTCGAGGAAGGCCTGCGCGGTCAGCACGGCGTCCTGGCCGATCATGGCGTCCACGATGAACAGGATCTCGTCGGGGTCGATCGCGTCTCTGATGTCGCGAGCCTGCTGCATCATTTCCTCGTCGACGCCGAGCCGGCCGGCGGTGTCGACGACGACGACGTTGTAGAGCTTGCGCTGCGCCTCGGCGATGCCGAGGTTGGCCGCGGCGACCGGGTCACCCACGCCGCTGCCGGGGAAGGGCGCGAACACCGCCACCCCGGCCCGCTTGCCGAGTACCTGCAGTTGCTCGACGGCGTTCGGGCGCTGCAGGTCCGCCGCGACCATCAGCGGCGTGTTGCCCTGCGACTTCAGCCACAGCGCTAGCTTGGCCGCCAGCGTGGTCTTGCCCGAGCCCTGCAGTCCAGCCAGCATGATCACCGTGGGCGGCGTCTTGGCAAACCGCAGCCGCCGCGCCTCGCCGCCGAGGATGTCGATCAGTTCCTCGTTGACGATCTTGATGATCTGCTGCGCCGGGTTCAGCGCCTCCGAGACCTCGGCCCCGCTGGCCCGTTCCCTGACGGTGGCGATGAACTCCCTGACCACCGGCAGCGCGACGTCAGCCTCGAGCAGCGCGATGCGGATCTCCCTGCAGGTCGCATCGATATCGGCCGGCGACAGCCGACCGCGTCCGCGCAGCGAGGAAAAGACCTGGTTGAGCCGGTCAGATAGGGTTTCGAACACCTGGTCATCCTTGCTGCACAGCTGACGTTGCGGACTTCCAGGTTATCCGGGAACGGGGTGAGCCGGGGCAACCGCCGCCCGCCGGGCCGCGGCGTCAGCTGGCGCTGAGCCTGCTACTCGGCCAGGATCGCGTCCACGAACGCCTCGGGATCGAACGGCGCGAGGTCGTCGGGACCCTCGCCGAGCCCGACCAGCTTGACGGGGACGCCGAGCTCGCGCTGCACCTGGATGACGATGCCGCCCTTGGCCGTGCCGTCGAGCTTGGTGAGGATGACCCCGGTGACGTCGACGACCTCCGCGAACACCCGCGCCTGCCGCAGGCCGTTCTGCCCGGTCGTCGCGTCGAGGACAAGGAGCACCTCGTCGACGCTGCCGTGCCTCTCGATGACTCGCTTGATCTTGCCGAGCTCGTCCATGAGGCCGACCTTGGTGTGCAGCCGGCCGGCCGTGTCGACGATCACGGTGTCCACGCCCTCCTGGATGCCGACGTTCACGGCCTCGAACGCGACGCTGGCCGGGTCGGCACCCTCCCGGTCGGACCGCACCACCTGAGCGCCGACCCGGTCACCCCACGTCTGCAGCTGGTCGACCGCCGCCGCGCGGAAGGTGTCCGCCGCGCCGAGCACGACGGTCTTGTCGTCGCCGATGAGCACCCTCGCCAACTTGCCGCACGTGGTCGTCTTCCCGGTGCCGTTCACCCCGACGATGAGCGCCACGGACGGCCGGTCGCCGTGCCTGGCCAGGTGCAGCGACCGGTCAAGATCCGGGCCGAGCGCGCCGATCAGGTCGGCCCGCAGCAGGCTCGTGACCTCCTGCGGATCGTTCGTGCCGAGGACCTTGACCTCGGTCCGGAGCTGGTCGACGAGCTCACGGGCCGGCCCGACGCCCATGTCCGCGCTGATGAGGGTGTCTTCCATGTCCTGGAACGCCTGCTCGTCGAGCTTGCCCGCCGAGATGAGGTTCAGCAGCACCGAGCCGATGGCCGTGTGCGACCGGGCGAGCCGGCTGCGCAGCCGGGTCATCCGCCCCGCCGACGGCGGCGGTTTCTCGATGACGCTCGGCGGCGTCACGATCTCGATCGCGGGCGTGGCGTCCGGCGGCGCGGCGGTCACCTGCTCGGTGTCCCGCTGCAGCGTGCCGACACCGCCGCCGCCCTGGTCGGACTGCGGCGGTGTCCCGCCGCCCCGGCGGCGGGACCGGATCAGCGGGACGAGCGCGGCCGTGCCGCCGCCCGCGACGACAACGCCGATGAGCGCGTAGATGAGGTCGGTAACCATGGCGGACCCAAGTCTGTCACTACACGGTCTCGCGCTCGCGCAGCCGCTGGCTGATCACGGTGGAGACGCCGTCGCCGCGCATGCTGATCCCGTACAGCGTGTCCGCGACTTCCATGGTGCGCTTCTGATGCGTGACGACGATTAGCTGCGACGCCTCCCTGAGCTCGGCCAGGATTTGCAGCAGCCGCTGCAGGTTGGTGTCGTCGAGCGCGGCCTCGACCTCATCCAGCACGTAGAACGGCGACGGCCGGGCCTTGAAGATGGCGATCAGGAACGCGATGGCCGTCATCGCCCGCTCGCCGCCTGACAGCAGCGAGAGCCGCTTCACCTTCTTGCCCGGCGGCCTGGCCTCCACGTCGATGCCGGTCGCCAGCAGGTCGTCCGGGTCGGTCAGCACGAGCCGGCCCTCGCCGCCAGGGAACAGCCGGGCGATGATGGCCGCGAACTCGCGCGCGGTGTCGGCGTAGGCGGCGCTGAACACCTGCTGCACCCGCTCGTCGACCTCCCTGATCACGGTCAGCAGATCGCGGCGGGTCTTCTTGAGGTCCTCGAGCTGGGACACCAGGAACGCGTGCCGCTCCTCGAGCGCGGTGAACTCCTCCAGCGCCAGCGGGTTGACCTTGCCGAGCTGATCGAGCTGGCGCTGCGCCTGCTGCGCCCGGCGCTCGGTGACCGCCCGGTCGAACGCGTCGTCCGGGCCGTACTCCGCGGTGAGCACGTCCGCCTCGACCGCGAAGTCGGCCAGGGCCCGCTCGGCGATCTGGTCGAGCTGGAGCTGCCGGGTGGCGCGGGCCACCTCGGCGCCGCGGGCGCTGTCCATGACCTGCTCGAGCTCGTCAGAGGCCGTTCTGATCCGGCTTCTGACGTGCCTGAGCTCGCCGTCCCGGCGCTGATGCGCGTCTTCCGCCTGCTGCCGCTCCGCGTCTGCGGCCACGGCCGACCGCTCCACCGCCGAGAGCGCGACGGTCGCGCCCGTCACCACCGCGCCGGCGACCAGCGCCAGGGCCGCCCGCCGCTCCGCCCTGGCCGCCGCCCTGGCCGCCGCCTGCCGC
>JASHPF010000047.1 GCA_030038295.1 Streptosporangiaceae bacterium | reverse complement strand
ATCGACCCGTGGGACGTGAACCGCAGCTACCGGTACGAGCAGGGCTTCACGTTCGAGCTGAACCTTTCCGGCGTGTCGAGCCGGCTGCGCGAGCGCGGCCTGACGGACGAGGAGTGAGGTCGATGCCCGAGGACGTCGTCCGCTATGTGGTCGAGGGCCCGATCGCCCGGCTGACCATGAACCGGCCGGAGTATGGCAACGCGCAGAACTCGGCGATGACCTACGCACTCGACGACGCGTTCTACCGGGCCGCGGCCGACGACGAGGTCGCCGTGGTCGTGCTGTCGGGGGCGGGCAAGCACTTCTCCGCCGGGCACGACATCGGGACGCCGGGCCGGGATATCGACCGGTCCTTCGACCGGCGCGCCGGGCTGTGGTGGGATCACGCCGGCAAGCTGGGCGGGGACAGCAGGTTTGCCCGCGAGCAGGAGGTCTACCTCGGCATGTGCCGGCGCTGGCGAGAGCTGCCGAAACCGGTGATCGCGCAGGTGCACGGCGCGTGCATCGCCGGCGGACTCATGCTGGCCTGGGTGTGCGACCTGATCGTGGCCGCCGACGATGCGTTCTTCGCCGACCCGGTGGTGCGGATGGGCATCCCTGGCGTGGAGTACTTCGCCCACCCGTGGGTGATGGGACCGCGGCAGGCCAAGGAGTTCTTGTTCCTCGGGGAGCGGATCAGCGCGGCGCGCGCCTACGAGCTCGGCATGGTCAATCGCGTCGTGCCGCGCGACGAGCTGGCGGCGGAGGTAACCGTGCTGGCCACCAAGATCGCCGCGATGCCGCGCTTCGGCCTCGCGCTCACCAAGAAGGCGGTGAACCAGGCCGAGGACGCCATGGGCCTGCAGCTCGGCCTCGACTCGGTGTTCGGGCTGCACCACCTCGCGCACGCGCACAACGCCGAGGTTGGTGCCGACTCACTGGCCGGGCACGACGCGCGGTCCATGCGGGACGCCCGCCAGCGGGACGAAGGGAACTCACCGGACGACGAGGCGGCCGACCCGTGAGTCGCGCCGCAGAGGCGCCGGACGAGGACGCGTTCCGCGCGCAGGTGCGTGGCTGGCTCGCCGCGAACCTCACCGGCGAGTTCGCCCCGCTCGTCGGCACCGGCGGACCGGGTCGTGAGCACGAGTTCGTGCCGGAGCGGACGGCGTGGGAGCGGCGGCTTGGCGACGGCGGCTGGATCGGGCTTGGCTGGCCGGAGAGTGAGGGCGGCCGCGGCCTGCCGTGGCGGCACCAGCTGATCTTCTACGAGGAATACGCCAGGGCGGGCGCTCCCGGCCGCGTGGGCCACATCGGCGAGCACCTGCTCGGCCCGACGCTGCTCATGTTCGGCACCGCGGAGCAGCGGGCCCGGTTCCTGCCCGGCGTCCTGGCCGGCACGCAGCTGTGGTGCCAGGGCTACTCCGAGCCCGGCGCCGGCTCCGACCTGGCCGGCCTTTCTACCAGGGCCAGGCTGGACGGCGCCGAGTGGCACATCAACGGCCAGAAGGTCTGGACGTCGCTGGCGCACGTCGCGGACTGGTGCTTCGTGCTCGCGCGCACCGATCCGGCCGCGGAGCGGCATCGCGGCCTGTCGTACCTGCTGGTGCCGATGCGCCAGCCGGGCATCGAGGTCCGCCCGATCGTGCAGCTGACCGGCACGTCCGAGTTCAACGAGGTGTTCTTCGACGACGCCAGGACGGGAGCCGAGGACATCGTCGGTGCGCCGGGCGACGGCTGGCGGGTGGCGATGGGCACCCTCGCGGTCGAGCGCGGCGTGTCGACGTTCGGGCAGCAGCTCGGCTACCAGCGCGAGTTCGAGGCGGTGCTCGCCACCGCCAGGGCAACCGGCGCCATCGACGACGCGGACCTGGCCGCGCGCATCGTCGAAGCCTGGATCGGCCTCCAGGTGATGCGGTACACCACCCTGGCCACGCTGACGCCGGCGACAGGCCCGCCGTCCGGCACCGCGCCGAACGTCGCCAAGCTCATCTGGGGACCGTGGCATCAGCGCCTCGGCGAGCTCGCCGTGGACGTGGCCGGCCCGGCCGCCACCGTCGTCGGACCGGGCTACCGGCTCGATGACGCGCAGCGGCTGCTGCTGTTCGGCCGCGCCGAGACGATCTACGGCGGCTCCAGCGAGATCCAGCGCACCGTCATCGCCGAGCGCGGCCTCGGCCTGCCGCGGGAACCGCGCTGATGGAGTTCGCCGACACCGCCGAGCAGGCCGCGCTGCGCGGCACGGTCCGCGCCTTCGCGGGCCGGCACGCCGGGCGCGAGCAGGTCCGGGCGACGATGGCCCGGCCGGAGGGCTACGACCAGAAGGTGTGGCAACGGCTGACCGGTGAGCTTGGCCTCACCGCGCTCGCGGTGCCGGAGCGGCACGGCGGCGCGGGGGGCGGGCCGCGCGAGGTCGCCGTCGTGGTCGAGGAACTCGGGCGGGTGCTGCTGCCGTCGCCGTACCTGTCCAGCGCGGTCGCCGCGCTGACACTCGGGCGAGCGGCCGAGCACGGCGACGGCGCGGCCGCCGCCGAGCGCTACCTGCCTGGCCTCGGGGACGGGTCGGTGATCGGTGCGCTCGCGCTGGACGCCGACGTGACCGTCGCACCCGGTACGGTCACCGGCACGGCGCAGCACGTCGTCGACGGCGCGGCGGCCGGCCTGCTGCTGGTCCGGTGCCACGACCAGCTACTGGCGGTGGCGGCCGCCGACGCCACGGTCGAGCCGCTGGACACGCTGGACCAGACCCGTCGCCAGGCCACGGCACGGTTCGACCGCGCGCCGGCGCTGGCCGCCGGGTCCGCGGCGGCGGCGCTCTCGCTGCACCGGGTCCTGCTCGCGGCCGAGTGCAGCGCCGCGGCCGAGCACTGCCTCGACGTCACGGTCGACTACCTCAAAACCCGGCGCCAGTTCGGCCGGCCGATCGGCTCGTTCCAGGCGCTCCAGCATCGCGCCGCTGATCTCGCGGTCGCGGTGATCGCGGCCCGCGCTACCGCGCAGGCCGCGGTGTGGACGGCGGCCGCGGACCCGGCCGCGCTCGCCGCGCTGGCGCCGCTGGCGGCGCTGCACTGCTCCCGCACGTTCCT
>JASHPF010000317.1 GCA_030038295.1 Streptosporangiaceae bacterium | reverse complement strand
GCTCAGCAGCCGGGCCCGCCGCCGAGCCCGGCGACGAGTGGCCCGTAATCGGCCGAGCCGTCACGGGTGTCCGGATGCGCGGCGGTCCCGGCCGCGTCCGAATCCGCGCCGACGACGGTCGGGTCGCGGCCCGGCATGACGGCGGCCCGGTCGCCGTCCGGTATGCCGACGCCGGGGCCGGGAGACGGGGCGACGGCGGAAGCATCCGGAGCTGTCACGACGGCGGCCGCCGTCGCGACCCCGCCCCGGCTGGCCCCCCGCCTGGCCGTGCTACCGCCGCCCGTGCCGCCGTTGGCCGTGCCGCCGTTGGCACCGCTGCCGTTGGCCGAGCTGCCGGGCCCCTGGCCGCCGGCCGTGCCACCCGCGCCACCGGCGGGGCCGCCGCCACCGCCGACCGAGGGCGGCGGCAGGCCAGTCTCCGCTCCCGGCCACGGCTCTGCGCCGACCGCGGTGAGTGCGTCCCGCGCAAGCGCCAGCTTCTCGTACACGAACAGCACCGGACCGCCGCCCGCCAGGCGCAGCGCCGCCCGGAGCGCGTCGGCGGGGTTCTCGGCGCGCTGGACGGTGATGCCGGGCTCCGCAGCCCGGAGCGCGGTCTCGACCAGATCGAGCATCTCCCCGGTCTTGCGGCCCCGCTTGTCGCTGTCCTCGTAGAGCACGACGGGACCGAACCAGGCCGCGACCGCCGCGGCAGTCCGAACCACCAGGTCGTTCGTCCGGTCGCCGGGCAGCGTCACGGCCGCCACGGGCGTGGTGCCGAACACCTCGCGCAGAAACCGCCCGGTGGCCTCCATCGCGGCCGCGTTGTGGCCGTAGTCGACGACGACCGGGCTGGCGCCCGCCCGGAAGAACGACGCCCGGCCCGGGTTGTCCGCTGCCGGGTCGAACCCGGCCAGCCCGCGGGCGATGTCCCTGGCGGTCACCCCGAGGGCCCGGCAAGCCGCAACCGCGGCGAGCGCGTCGGCCACGACGTGCGCGGCCCGGCCGCCGAACGAGCCGGGCAGGTCGGCGACGGCCATCAGTGGCCGCCGCTCGCCCGCCTCCGTCTCGGTCAGCTGGCCGTCGACGACCTCGTAACACGAGCCGCCTGCCGCCCGGTGCCGCTCCAGCACGGGGTTGCCCGGCGTCATGCTGAACAGCCGGATCACCGGCGTCCGGGCCCGGACCGCGGGCCGGTCGGCCAGCCCGGCAGTCGCCGGGTCGTCCGCGTTCAGCACGACGCTGCCGCCCTCCCGGATCTGCTCGGCGACCAGCGCCTTGACCCCGACCAGCTCGCCAAAGTCGGTTATGCCGTCGTCGCCGAGGTGGTCCGCGCTGATGTTGGTGACGACGGCCACGTCCGCCTCGTCGTAGCCGAGCCCGCGCCGCACGATGCCGCCGCGGGCGGTCTCCAGCACGGCCGCCTCGACCGTCGGGTCGTCGAGCACCATCTCGGCCGACCGCGGGCCGGAGGCGTCGGCCTCGTAGACGAGGGCGCCGCGCACGAACACGCCGTCCGTGCAGGACATGCCCACCCGCAGCCCGGCGCGGGCGAGCACCTGGCTGATCATGCGCGTCGTGCTGGTCTTACCGTTCGTGCCGGTCACCGACACGATCGGGATGCGGGTCGGCACCCCGGGCGGGTACAGGCTGTCAACGACCGCGGCCGCGACGTCGCGTGGCGTGCCCTCGGCGGGGGACAGGTGCATGCGCAGACCGGGGCAGGCGTTGAGCTCGAGCACCGCGCACGGCTGCGCAGGCCCGTGCCCGGCGGGGTCGTGCACCGGCGCGGTGATGTCGGCCAGCCGCAGGTCGATGCCGCAGACGTCGAGGCCGGCGGCCGCCGCGGCGCGGCGGCACATGTCGGCCACCTCGGGGTGCACCAGGTCGGTGACGTCCCGGCTTGTCCCGCCGGTCGACAGGTTGGCGTTGCGGCGCAGGCTGACCACCTGGCCCGCGGCCGGCACCGAGTGGTCATCGAGGCCGAGCGAGTCGAGATGGCTCATCGCGTCGGCGTCCAGCGTGATCTTCGTCAGCTCGCGCGAATGCCCGGCACCCCGCCGCGGGTCGGCGTTGGCCGCGGCCACGAGCTGCCCGATCGTGCTGGCGCCGTCGCCGGTGACCGACGCAGGCCGCAGCTGGGCGGCCGCGACGACCTGCCCGTCGATGACCAGCACCCGGTAGTCGGTACCCGGCACCAGCGCCTCCACCAGGACGGCGTCGCTCGCCGCCGCCGCCTTCTGATACGCGGCCTCGGCCTCGGCGGCGGTCCGCACGCCGATGGTCATGCTGGCGCCCTGGCGGCCGCCGAGTGGCTTGATCACGACCGGGCCGCCGATGCCGGCGAGGGCCGCCTGCGCCTCCGGGGCGCTCCAGGCGACCAGGCCGGGCGCGACCGGCACGCCCGCGTCGGCGAGCAGCTGCTTGGCGAGCTGCTTGTCGGCCGCGATGTCGACGCCGACCGCGGACGCCTGATTGGTCAGCGCGGCCCAGGTGAGCCGGCGGTGGCAGCCGTAACCGAGCCGCAGCAGGCTCCGCGACCCCACCCGGCGCACCGGGATACCCCGCTGCCGGGCCGCGGCCGCGATGGCCGCGGTGCTGACGCCGAGGCGCTCGCGCTCGCAGACCGCGGCGATCCGGTCAAGCTCCGGCCTGAAGTCTGGCGTCACCCCGGCGAGCACGTCGTGCACGACCTGCATCGCGAGCAGCAGCAGCGCCGCGGGCGCGGTCGAGTCCGCGGGCTCGTCCGGCGGGGACTGCGTCATCACGTCGTAGCGGCCGTCGGCGCCGGCCCACATCGTGCGGCCGAGATGGACGTGCCGCCCGGCCAGCCCGGACAGCTCGAGCGCCACGTGCTCGGTGACGTGGCCGAAGTACGTTCCGCGCGCCATCGCGTCCAGGAATCCGCCCGGTCGCCCGGCGGCGCAGTGGTGGCCCGCCAGCCCTGGCAGCAGCGTCGTGAGCCGCTCGGCGAACCCGCCGAACTCCGTCGTCTCCCGGCGGGTCAGGTCGTCGAGCTCGAGCCGGGCGATCGTGACGGGGCTGGCCGTGTAGATGTTGGGTCCTCGCAGGTGGCGCAGCTCGATGAACCGCACGTCCGCTCCTTCGGTGGGTAGCTGCTAGCTGGACTCGCCCCGGCTGACCGCCGTTCCCCTCATCGCAGCGGTGTGATCGCGAGGCGCCAGTCGGGCACGGGACGGTGGCGCAACTGCGAACGCTGGCATGACGGCGCGAACCGGAGGCGGGCCTGACCCGGTCAGTACCGCTCGTGCGCGGGCCCGATGGACGGTGCCCTGGTAGCGAAGTCGAACCGGCAGCCGGCGGGCAGCAGGTGCAGACGCACCCCGAACAGCGTGATCGGGTCGTAGTCGCCAGCCGGGTGCACGACGGTCGCCTCCTCGGCGTCCACGACGGTTGCCACGCCGCTGCCGAGAACCTCGAAGCCGCCGTTCTCGACCAGCACGCCGGTGTTCTCGTCGAGGCCGATGCCCAGGTGCTCGGGCGCCATGGCGACGCCGCTCAGCAGCCGCGGCAGCCGGCCACGCTCGCCGAAGTGCATGTCAATAAGCGTCTGTGGCACCAGACCGAGGCCCGGGCCGGTGCGGACCGCGGAGGCGGACACGTCGGAACCGTTGCCACCGAGGATCATCGTGCGGCCCAGCGCCGTGGCGCCGGCGCTGGTGCCGGCTACCACCAGCCCCTCGGCCAGGCGCGCGCTGATCACGTCGTTGATCCGTGAGTCGATCAGGGTGCGCAGCTTCGACTGGTCGCCGCCGGTGAAGAACACCCCGGTCGCGGTCGCCAGCAGGTCTGCGGCGTCGTCGCTGTCGGCGTCGCCGCGGCCGTGCAGCCGCAGCTCGGTGGTGTAGTCAACGCCGAGCTTGCGGAACACGCGCTCGTACTCGGCGAGCACCTCATCGGGCGCGTTCGCGGCCGTGGTGATCAGCACGATCCGGGCGTGCTCGCCCCCGCAGAGCTCGACGAACCGCTCCAGCAGGCCAGCCCCGCAACAGCGGTCCTCGGCGCCGCCGATGATGAGCAGCCGACCTGGAGAATCGTTGTCCCCGGCCACGTCCTCACCCTCGTCCCGGACCGCACCCGGTCCACGCTCGCTGTGTTACCCGGCGACTACGAGGGTCAACCGCAGGGTGATCCTGGTCATGACGGGAACGGGGTCGCTGGTCGCGCGGCCGGCCGCCGGGCCGCGGCCCCTGTGGCGGGCCACCGGGAAACTCGCATAACCACCGATGGGCGCGAAAGTGTCAACGAGCGCACAAGAAGGGCATTGGTTCTGCGGTGTCGCCCCGGCGGCGCGCCGGCGCGGGCGGGGGCGCAGCCGTCAGGCGCCGGACGGCTGATGCATGCCGCGCCGGGAGCCGGAGCGCGGGCGAGACAGCTCGTCGGGCAGCTGCAGCAGCGGGTTCGTCGCGCTCGCGACCACGTCGCCGGCGATGTCGATCACCTTGCGGCCCCGGCTGCGCGCCGCATCCCTGAGCTGCTCGAAAGCCTCCCGCGGCTTGATGCGGTGCCGCTCCGCCAGCACGCCGATCGCCTGCTCGACCCGGATCCTGGTCGCGAGGGCGTGCTCGAGCTGCGAGATCGTCGCGCGCAGCCGGCCAGCCTCGCCGGCCGACGCGGCCTGGTCGCCCGGCTTGGGCGGCGGCGCCCCGGCGGTGCCGTTCTCCGCTGCCAGCAGGTCGGCCAGGATCATCGCGCAGGTCAGGTCGGGGAGATCGTCGCTGCCGACCCGCCAGCCGTCCTTGGTGCGCCGGACGACGGCGCTGTCGGGTACGAACGTGCTCACCGTGGTGCCGTCGCCGACAACCCCGTGCAGGACGCTCCCCGTGACGACGGTGCCGGTGTCACTGCTCAGCGTGCCGCCCGCGGCGGGCGTGGCGTCAAGCTCGGTCAGCCCGCTCGGCTCGGCCGATCGGGTTCGCGCGCGCCGGCTTCGCTTGCTGGTCATCGCGACGTCGCCAGCTCGCCTAGCCGGTGCCGCACGTCCGCCAGGGACGGGTTCGTCATCGCGCTGCCGTCAGGGAACACGACCGTGGGCACGGTCTGGAAGCCACCGTTTACCGACATCACGTACTCGGCCGCGGCCGGGTCGTCTTCGATGTTGACCTCGGTGATCTCGATAGCCGCGGCTGCCAGCTGGCTCTTGAGCCTGCGACAGAACGCGCACCAGTTGGTCGTGTACATCGTCAGCGGCTGCGCCACCGTAGCTCTCCCATCCGCACAGCATCCTT
>JASHPF010000316.1 GCA_030038295.1 Streptosporangiaceae bacterium | reverse complement strand
GCCTGGACCTGCCGGTCCGTCTCATTGCCATCCCTGAGGGGAGCCTGCAGGGCTTCAACGACGAGGTGCTCGACCTCGATCACGAGGAGTTCGCGCGCGAGTGCGCGATCGACATTCCGGGCCCGGAGACCGACTACCTCGGCGGGCTGGCCCGGCAGTGGCGCGCGTTCGTGATGGCCCAGGCCAAGGCGCGGCATCCGGAGTTCCCTGGCCGGTTCTTCAACGTCGGCTTCGTGCTGGATCCGGACGGTGAGGTCATCCTGCGCCATCACAAGGTCGTGCCGCTGCTGCCGGTGGAGCACTCGGTGACGCCGCACAACGTCTGGGACCGCTGGATCGAGCTGTACGGACGGACGCTGGACGCCTTTTACCCGGTAGCCGACACCGCGATCGGCCGGCTGGGCTTTCTCATGGCCAACGAGGGCTCCTACCCGGAGAACGCGCGCGGCCTGGCGATGAACGGCGCCGAGGTGGTGTACCGGGGTCCGTACCCGCACCCGCACGTGGGCAACGGGCTGTTCGAGATCCAGAACCGGGCCCGCGCGCTGGACAACAACTTCTACCTGATCGCGTGCAACGTGGGCACCTACTACCTGGACGCGGACTCCCACATCCCCATCGATACCTTCGGCGGCGGGTCGGCGGTCATCGACTACCGCGGCCAGATCGTCGGCAGGCACGACTACAGCGCCGGGTCGTCGTGGGTGGCCGGCACCATCGACGTCGAGGCGCTGCGCCGGTTCCGGGCAAGCGCCCAGTGGGACAACTGGCTGAAGGACCTGACCACGGAGCAGTACCAGGTCATCTACGAGCAGGCGGTCTATCCCAGGAACCTGTACCTGGACCGGCCGCCATACGGGCACGAGGACTACCGGCGGGAGGTCATCGACAAGCAGATCCGGCTCCTGCACGAGCGCGGCATCTGGGCTCCGCCGGGCTGATATCCGGTCGTCGTTACCGCGCCGACCGCAGTTGTGCGGCCGCCGTCACGATGAGCATGACGATGGCGGCCGCCTCGATGATCAGCACCGTGTACGCCAGACCGGAGCTGAAGGTCAGCTGGAAGCCGAAGATGCCGACGGTCCTCGCGAGGACGAAGCCGACGATGGTTCCTGCCATCAGCAGGATGGACCCGAGCACGACGAGCAGCTGCCGGGTGATGAGCAAGACGACGGCGGCCGCCAGTGCCAGCGCGACCTGGACGAGGAACAGCACATCGAGGACCTTGACGTGCTGGTACGCGATATCCCAGAGGTGCAGGTGGATGAGGCCCGACGCCACGAGCAGTCCTGCGTCGGCCAGATAGAGCAGCCAGCGCGGTCCGGTAGTACGGGCAGGCGAGCGCATCGTCAGGCGGCTTCTGGCTGTGGTCACGGTGTCTCCGTCCGGCGAGCGGTGAACGGCTCAGCGAGCTGGCTGAGCATGGTGCGGGCATAACGCGGCCGTCCCTCGGCCTGCTCCACCGGCACGGGCCGCCCGGCGAGTCCGGTGGCGCTGGCCGCGCGGGACCGGTCCGGGTCGGGGAACACCGCCCGGTGCGACATCAGGTCCCAGAACGGGAACACCGTGCCGAGGTTGATGTCGAGCCGTCCGGTCGCCGCGTGGTGAATCCGGTGATAGGCGGGGCTGATCAGGATCCGGTCGGCCGGCCCGTACGTCCACCGGACGTTGGCGTGCGGCAGCGCGCCCAGGCAGGCGTACACGGTGAGCACGGCTGCGGGCGTGACGACGTTCGACTCAACAGCGAGGATCGGGATGGCGGACAGCAGGAAGCTGACGTGCACCAGCGGGTGTGCTCGGTACGTGGTCAGGATGCTCAGCTCTTCCTGCGAGTGGTGTACCGCGTGCAGGCGCCACAGGGCGGCGATCCGGTGGTTGCCGAGGTGCGCCAGCCAGTCGACGGCGTCGATGCCCAGCACGGCCAGGGCAATGAAGCACCAGCCGGGGACGCCGGGCACGCGCGGCAGTACCAGCCAGGGCTGTGCGTGCGCGAGCACGCCGGCAAACCCTGACCCGATCAAGACGATCAGCGGGACCACGAGCGTGGCGTAGAGAAGCAGGTAGGCGACGTCGAGAACGTGTCCGCGGGCCAGCACGGGACGCCGCTGCGCCGGCCAGATCTGCTCGATCACGACGACAACCGCGACGAAGCCCAGCACAGCCGGCCCGGCGAGCTCGAACCGCCCGGCGCTGACCGACCGCGCGACCCCCGACTGCCCGAGCGCCAGCCAGCCGCGCCAGCTCAGCCAGCCCGCTAGGCCGGCGATCACGATCGTCGGCAGGTACAACCGGCGCGCCGGGCGAGCCGCGGACACCGCGCTGACGGCCATGTCTTGCTGAACGGTCGCGAGGCTGACGCGGTTCAGCGGGTGCGGCGCGAGGCAGCAAAGACCGGGCTCGGGGTCACGGGCGGAGGTCCCCGATGATCGCGATCACGTCGGTCAGCGTCGAGTTCAGCACGCGGTACCGGGACAGCGAGAGTAGCCGGTCTGCGAGCGGCACCGTCCGGTCGATCAGGTCGTAGGTCTTCGCACCACCAGGCGAGGTGTCGTGCACCCAGTACAGGATCACGCCGAGGGAGTACAGCCAGAGCAGCTCGGGCAGCTGGGCCCGCAGGTCGCGGTTCACCCGCAGGGTCGAGCCGTTGACCACCTCGCGATACAGCTCGGTCCCGGCCTCCCGAACCGGGCTCGACTGCGGGCTGAACGGGCTGAGCGGGTTGCTCGGCTCGGCCGCGTGCTTGAAAAACTTGGCGGCGAACTCGTGGTACGGCGCGAGCACATCGATGAGCGCCCGCAGCGCGCCGCGCAGCCGGGCCGCGAACTCGGTCTCGGTCGCGAGCAGCGCGCGGCACGCGGCGGCGTGCTCGGCCTGACTGCGCGCGTAGAACTCCCGGATCAGCTCTTCCTTGGAACCGAAGTAGTAATAGGCGTTGCCCGTCGAGACCCCCGCCTCCGCTGCGACCGCCCGCATGGTCGTGGCGTCGTAGCCGTTGGCGCGGAACAGCCGCAGCGCCGCGGTGACGATGGCCGATCGGGTCTGCTCGGCCCGCGCCGTCAGCTCGTGCTCGGTCACGATGCGCGCGCGCCCGAGCCGGTGCGCGGTCGCGGAGCCGCCCAGGGCGGCGAATCAGACTGGCCGGCCGCCGGCCGCTGACGGCGGCGGAGCCGCGCGAACACGACCAGGCTGGCCAGGTGCAGGCTGCCGAGCACGAGCAGCTCCTCGCCGAACTTGACCGACAGGACCCCGAGCGCCGCGCCGGTCGTCGTGACGTGACCGGACGCACCGAGGGTGAGCGCCACGTACCCGAAGTTCAGCAGGTAGAGCGTCACAACGAGGAGCCGGCTGACCGCATCGGCCTGCCGTTCGTCGCCGAACAGCGCGGTCAGTACGACGCGCCCGCTGCGTCCGAGCGCGGCGCCAACGGCGATGGTCACGACGGTGCACGCGGCGAGGTAGCCCAGATAGAGCGCGATGACCATGCGGCCGCCTCCACATACTTGAACATGTTCAATATGCCTCGGCGCCGGGCGACTGTCCATGGGTCGGACGCGACTTTCTTGAACTCGTTCAGCTGCGCCACGCTGGCCCTCAAGTCGGTTCATGTTGGCATGTATCCGGGCGGCGCGCGACGGACTGGTGACCTTGGTCCCTGCCGCTTGGGACCAACAACTGCCGGAACCGCCGTGCGTAGGCCCTAACGTGAGAACTGCTCAAGGGAAAGGGAAACCGGAACCGGGCAACGGCCGAAGGGACAACCGGAGAACGCCGGACGAAGGGGAACCAGAGGAAGGCGGGCGAAGGGGAAGGACCGCTGGGCAAACGGGAAACCGGAGGAAAGCTCGCGCGGGAACCCGGAGGACGTAAGGTGAGGCCCCAAACCACCCGGCGAAAGCCGGGCGATTTGGGGCCGCGCGCGTTGTGCGACGCAGACATCCCGCGCCAGGGTCGGCCTCAGGTCGTCGCCTAGTCGCGCGCCGGAGACGCGTCAGCGCGATCAGCGGCAGCTCGAAAGGGTCGCGGCGTTACTGCACTCGGCCGACCACGCACGGGGTCGCCGACTAGCGCCCGGCGAGCAGCAGTGTCAGCGCGGAGGGGATGTCGGCCAGTGAGCGGACCGGCCGGCAGATCCCGCCGCCGAGCCGCGCCAGTCGCTCGGCCGTCTCGGCCGAGGCCGGGTCGGGCTCGCGCCCCGTGGGCTGTGGGCAGAGCACGTCCAGCCGGTCGATGCCGGCGAGCGCGGCCGCGGGATCGCCTCCCGTCGTGCTCACGCAGTCCGACAGCAATACGACGGAGCGCTCGCCGGCCGCTGCCCCGGCGAGCCCGGCCGCGGCCGCCCGGAGCGCGGCCGCGAGGTCGGTGAGGCCGTGCCCGCGCAGGCCGAGGAGCCGGCTGACCGCATCGGCCTGCCGTTCGTCGCCGAACAGCGCGGTCAGTACGACGCGCCCGCTGCGTCCG
>JASHPF010000315.1 GCA_030038295.1 Streptosporangiaceae bacterium | reverse complement strand
AGCCGGCGGCCGACGGCGGCGACGGCGCACTGCCGGCCGGCCTGGCCCGTGGCCTGGCCCGGCCGCAGCGCCAGGGGGGCCTCAGCTACAGCGCGCCGAGTGACGACGCGACCGGTCGCGCGCAGCACGCCAGCTCCCAGACCGGCGACGCCAAGTTCACGGGTGTCGGCCGGAACGCGCCGTGCCCGTGTGGCTCGGGGAAGAAGTACAAGATGTGCCACGGCGACCCGCGGAACCGTTAGGAACGGAGGGAACGCCGGCCGAGTCGGCTGGCGGCGCCTCGTCACTGCCCGGCCGAGCGGTCTGCGGAGCCGGTCAGGTCAGGCCGATTCGACCGCCGTACAGCGCCAGCCGCGGCCATCGGGCTCGCGCTCCAGTCGCAGCGCTAGCGCCCGCACCCGTGGCCCGAACCCGACGACGGCGGTCAGTTCCAGCACGCCGCTGGCCGGCGCGAATGTCACGACCCGGCGGACCAGCGGGCGCTCCCCGGTGGCGAGCAGCGGGCTGAGCTGCCGGATCTGCCGCCGGGCCTGCTCCGAGGTCCAGGCCGTCAGCTGGCGGTGTGGCCGCGATCCGGCGAGCGTCTCGGCCAGCACCTGGGCGAACTGGCCGGGCCAGCGGCCGGCGGGCAGCGTCGCCGACGGCCGCCGACCGGCGCCGTCATCGCCGCTGCCAGGATCGATCGGGTTATCGACAGTTGCTCCGTATTGCGGTGCTTCGAGATGACCTGGGCCGCGAGCGAGCACGGCCGGGCCGGCCAGCCTTCCGCCGTTCCCCTCCTGATCGCACGAGCCTTCCTCGTCGTCATAGGGCGGTGCCACCTGCGGTACCACGAGCCGGCGGATCGTGACGGCGGGGCTCGCCGCCCGGCCGGGCGCGTGCTTCGATGGAATCTGCTGCATGAGCCCGAGTTGTACTCGGTGCCGGTGACATTTCCCTGGCCGGAATGCGAAGCGCGGCGGGTCGGTTCACTAGTAAGCCACGAAGCCACGTTCAGGAGAGCACTGTGTCGTCACTCCCACCGCTGGTCGAGCCCGCCGCTGAGCTGACGCTCGATGAGGTGAAGCGCTACTCGCGCCACCTCATTATCCCGGAGATCGGGATAACGGGGCAGAAGCGGCTGAAGAACGCCCGGGTGCTCGTCGTCGGCGCGGGCGGGCTCGGCTCGCCGGCGCTGCTGTACCTAGCCGCGGCCGGCGTCGGCACGCTCGGTGTCATCGACTTCGACACGGTGGACGAGTCCAACCTGCAGCGGCAGATCATCCACGGGCAGTCCGACGTGGGGCGGCTGAAGGCCGACTCGGCGCGGGATTCGATCGCAGAGGTCAACCCGTACGTCACCGTGCAGGTACACGCCGAGGCCCTGACCAACGACAACGTGATGGAGATCTTCTCCGGGTACGACCTGATCGTGGACGGAACGGACAATTTCGCGACCCGGTACATGGTCAACGACGCGTGCGTTCTGCTGCACAAGCCCTACGTGTGGGGGTCGATCTTTCGGTTCGACGGCCAGGCCAGCGTGTTCTGGGCCGACTACGGCCCGTGCTATCGCTGCCTGTACCCGGATCCGCCGCCGCCCGGCATGGTGCCCTCTTGCGCGGAGGGCGGCGTCCTCGGCGTGCTGTGCGCCTCGATCGGCTCGATCCAGGTCACCGAGGCGATCAAGCTGCTCACCGGCGTCGGCGAGAGCCTGGCCGGCCGGCTGATGATCTATGACGCGCTGGAGATGAGCTACCGGACCGTCCGGGTGCGCAAGGACCCGGAGTGCGCGATCTGCGGCAAGAACCCGACGATCACGAGCCTCATCGACTATGACGCGTTCTGCGGAGCGGTGTCGGAGGACGCGGCGACGGCAGCCTCGGGCGCGACGATCACCGCGACCGAGCTCAAGGAGATGCTGGACGGCGAGGACAGCATTTTCCTGATCGACGTGCGCGAGCCGAACGAGTACGAGATCGTCTCGATCCCCGGCTCGACGCTGATCCCGAAGGATCAGTTCCTGACCGGCGCGGCGCTGGAGAGGCTGCCGCAGGACAAGCGGATCGTGCTGCACTGCAAGACCGGCGTGCGCAGCGCGGAATGCCTCGCCGTGGTCAAGAACGCCGGATTCGCCGATGCGGTGCACGTCGGGGGCGGTGTGCTGGCGTGGGTGAGCCAGGTCGACCCGAGCCTGCCGAGCTACTAACCCATAACTCCCAGGTTGACCTAGTCCGGACAGTGAGCCGAGGCCGTAAAATCCCCGTGTGACGTCGCAGCCCGAGCCGCACCAGGGCTGGCCGGGCAGCGCTGATCTCGATCGGGGCCCGGTCGCGCCCGGTTTCCGCTCCGCGGGCGGCCCGGCGCAGGCCGGCCGCGGTGCGGGCGGTCTGGACGCCGGGAACTGGGTTGCCGACCAGCGCAGCGAGCAACCGCGGGGGCCACGCCGACCCGGCCTACGAGGCATCGCATTCGCGCTGGTGCTCGCGGTGGGACTGGCCGGCCTGCTGGGAGCGGCCGTCGGCGTCGCGCACCGGCTGCTGCCACGCCGGTTCACCGCGGCCCAGCAGCGGCAGATCATTGGCTGGGAAATGGAGCGGCGCTGGCGGGTGCTGCCGGCCGGAAAGATCTTCCCGGCCTCCGTTCCTTACACGGTGCCGGCGGCGGCACTCGACGGACCCGACAGCCTGACGCTGCAGGCGCAGCGGCTGGCCATCAGCCCGGCGGAAAGCTGCAGCGCGGCGGTCCTCGGCCCGGCCGCTGCCGTGCTCGACAGCCACGGCTGCTCCACCGCGCTCCGCGCGACGTACGTGGACGCCTCCGGCAGCATGGTGGCCACCGTCGTGGTGGCGGTGCTGCCAGCGGGCACAGCCGCCAGCAGCGTCGCTTCCGTCCTGGCAAGCACCGCCACGGAGCCTGGCGGGCCGGCGCAGACGTTCTCGGTCGCGGGAACGTCGGCTGCCGGGTTCGGCGACGGCGAGCGGCAGGTGTCCGACGTTGCCGGGGCCGGGCCCTACGTGATCGTGTCAACCGCGGGGTTCACCGACGACCGGCGCGAGCAGGTAACGGCGGACGACTACGTCCACGCCGAGATGACGAGCCTGGCGCAAGGTCTCGTGCGGTCGGCCGAGCTGGTGCTGGGCGCGCGGCCGCGCCCGCCGACCTGCCCCGGAGCGCCGGGATGCTGACCGGACGGCGGTGGCGGGTGCGCACGGCCGCGGTACTGGCCGCTGCGGTCGGAACCGGCTGGGCCGGCCTGCTGGCTGCTACCCCCGCCAGAGCGGACGTCGTGCAGAACGCCGAGCAGTGGGTGATCAGCGAGCTCAACCTGCGGGCTGCGTGGCAGCGCACCGAGGGCAGCGGGGTTATCGTCGCGGTGATCGACAGCGGTGTCGACCCGAGCGTCTCCGACCTCAGCGGGAGCGTGATCACCGGTCCCGACTACAGCGGCGTCGACACACCGCCGTCGAATCCCGACTGGGGAGTCCACGGGACGTGGATGGCGTCGCTGGTCGCCGGGCACGGGCACGACGGCGGCACCAGCGGCATCCTCGGCGCCGCGCCGGAGTCGCGGGTACTGTCGATCCGCGTGATCACCGACGCCGGTGATCCCAACTACGCCAAGTACGAGGCGGAGTCTCCGGCGAAGGGCCAGCGCGAGCTGGCGGAGGCGATCACGTACGCGGTCAACAATCACGCCAGCGTCATCAGCATGTCGCTCGGCTACAGCGCCCAGAGCCTGACCGTCCGCAAGGCGCTGCAGTACGCCTACGAGCACAACGTCGTCGTGGTGGCGTCGGCCGGCAACTCCGGCAACGCGGCCGGCGCGGCCGGCACCGGGAACGCGCCCTACTCGTTTCCCGCCGATTATCCGGGTGTGCTCGGGGTCGCCGCGGTCAACATGTACGGGCAGGTAGCCAGCTTCTCCAGCGAGAACCTGTCGGTCCAGGTGGCCGCGCCCGGTGACCTGGTTCCCGCCGAGGGGCGTGCCGACCAGTACTGGTACGTCAGCGGCACCAGCCCGGCCTGCGCGCTCACCGCCGGCGTGGTCGCGCTGATCAAGTCCGCCTATCCCAACCTGACCGACGCAGAGGTCATCCAGGCGATCACGAGCAGCACCACACCGAGCACCCGGCCGCCAGGGGGCTGGGACGAGCAGATCGGCTTCGGCGTCGTGAACGCCGGCCGGGCGCTGGCCGCCGCCGGCCAGCTCGCGGCGGCCGGTCCGCCGGCCACCGGTCTCGTGGCCAGCAGTCACTTCGGCGGTGGTCCGGCCGCGGGACCGCCGGCGCCGGTCGCCCCGCGCGGCCCGGCCGCGCTCGTCGGCTACGGCCTGCTGGCCATTGTCTGCCTTGCCGTCGTGGGGTTCGCGACCAGCCGGCTGCTCTCGTCAGGCGGCGCGTCTTACCCAGGAGCGGGTGGGGTACCTCCGGCGGGGCCGTACGGAATGGCGGGCCCATCGGATGCAACGGGCCCGTCGGGTGCGGCGGGCTCGTGGGGTGTGGCGGGCTCGTCGGGTGTGGCGGGCTCGCAGGGTCTGGCTGGCTCGGCCGGCGCCGGGCGCTCGCCCGGTGCGAGTCGCGCCGGCCCCGCTGGCCGGCCAGACACACTCGGTCCGGGAACCGGTGACGCTCCGA
>JASHPF010000046.1 GCA_030038295.1 Streptosporangiaceae bacterium | reverse complement strand
TTCGACCCGCTCACCCCGGTCGGGCTGGTCGACTGGCTCGCGACGCCCACCCAGGCGCTCGCCTCGATCACCGGCGGTGCGGTGTTCCACGACGGCCTGGCTGAGGTGGACGCCGGACTCGCCGGCGTCCGGGCGCGGCTGCGCTGGTACCCGACCGACATCTGGCTGTACGTGCTGGCGTGTCAGTGGCAGCGGATCAGCCAGGAAGAGCCGTTTCCTGGCCGGTGCGCGGAGGTCGGCGACGAACTCGGCTCGATGCTGCTCGTCGCCCGGCTGGCCCGCGACCTGATGCGCCTCGTCCTGCTGGCGCAGCGACGCTACCCGCCGTACGGCAAGTGGCTGGGCACCGCGTTCGCGCGGACGCCCGTCGGAGCCGACCTGACTCCGCTGCTGGCGGCCGCGATATCCGCTCCGGGCTGGCCCGATCGTGAGCGCAGCCTGTGCGCCGCCTACGAGGCGGCCGCCAGGCTGCACAACACCCTCGGTGTGACCGCGCCGCTCGACCCGGCGGTCCGGCCGACCTTCTACGACCGCCCGTTTCGGATATCGGAGGCCGGCCGCTTCGTCGGCGCGCTCCGCGACCGGATCGGCGATGAGACCGTGCGGTCGCTGCCGCTGATCGGCGCGGTTGACCAGTTCGTCGACAGCACCGACGCGATCGGCGACCACGCCCTGCGGCGCGCCGCGGTCGCCGCGAGGTTGGGGCCGGCGGTCAGCGGAACAGGTCGTCGGCCGGCCGAGGGGTGAGCGCCCGCCCGAGCCAGTACCCGGTGATTGCCTGAACGACTGCGATCAGCACGGTCAGCCCCAGTCCGACGGCCGCGTAGCCGGGCAGCCCGGCGAGAGCGGCGATGACGCGCGCGACCGCGCCGTACGGCTCCCCGCGCAGCGCACCCAGCCAGAGCGGCGCCGCCCAGCCGACCGCCCCCATGGCCGCGACCGCGGGCACCGCCGTGCGCGCTGGCCAGCCGGCCACCCGGTTCGCCAGCCCCGCGCCGAGCCCAGCCGCGAACGGCGTGAACCACCAGCCGATCCTGGTTGCCGCGGCGATGACCACGGCTCCGGCCAGCAGGCCGAGCAACCAGGCCGACACCGGCCAGTGGTGGGCGCGGTGCCGCGCGAACCGCGGCCGGAACGCCGTCGGCCGCCGGTGCTCGCCGACGCCCTGCGCGCGCAGCTGGCCCAGCCGGTACGCACCGCGCTTGCCCAGGCGCCGGAACTCCGCGGTCACGGCTGCAGCCGCCAGGAGATCGTCGCGTCGGAGCCGCCATCCGGCGGCATCGGCAGGTAGCCGCCCGTCCACCAGGCGCCGAGCTGGTCGGCGTACCACGGCGAGGCGGGATTCTCGCTCTGCCCACCCGGATAGCTGATCTCCGCCACCGCGTCGCCCGTCGCGGGCCAGCCCGCGATGACCCGCACGCTCTGGCCAAACTGCGAGTTGAGCCAGCCCACGGCGGCGGTCACCGTCGAGTTGTCGCCGCCCGCCGGCGCCGGTCCGTACCCGAGTTCGCTCGCGCCGGTCAGCGACGGGAACTGGGCCGTGTGCACCTTGCCGAACTGCCACCCGGCAGGAGTGGTACCGACCCACCCCGTCAGCTGGTTCACCGCCAGCCCGAACGCCGTCCGCATGTCGGCCACTGCAGGGGTGACCCGACGGCTCCGGCGCGGGGCCTGCCCCGGCGGCGTGAACGCGGCGTTCCGCTGATCGCCGACCGTCCACGCGGCGAGGTCGGCGTCCAGGCTGAGCTGGCTGGCGCCGACGGACAGGCCCGCCGGGTCCAGGCTCACCGGCACCCTCGCGGCGCTCCACCACGGCTGAAACACCGTGGTCAGGTACCCAGACCAGAACAGCCACCAGACCAGGGCGCCCGCCGACGCGGCCGTCATCTGCCCGTGCCACGACGCGAGGTCCTGCTCGGCCGTCCGCTGCGCGGGAGTAAGCCGGACCCCGCGCAGTGCCGCCAGGAGCTTCGGGATGACGGCGGCGGCAACCGGATCGGCCGAATCGTCCTGCAGCGCGGCAAAGCTCGCCAGGCTCATGGCCGAATGCCCGGACAGGTAGCCCGGCACGACGTTGTCCTCGCCGACGACGCCGCCTGCCGCCACGACGTGCGTGCCTGGGTCGTACTCCGACGGCCCCATGGACGCAGGGACCAGGCCGGACACATCGGCGACCCCGGTGCCGGGCAGCGGCAGCCACGGCTGGCCCTCCGCCGGCTGCGGATCCTGGCCGACCGTCACCGCGCCGATGTTGCCATGGTCGTCGGCGTACACGAAGCTCAGGTCGGGCGAGCTCCAGCCGGCCAGCGCGCCGGTGAACTGGCTGAAGTCGCTGGCCTTGGCGACGGCCAGCAGGGCGCCGACGTCCGGTGAGCCGAGCGCCCCGGTCCAGTACACCGCTACCGTCCGCCCCGCCGTGGTGAGCACCGGACCCTGGGCGGCGAGCTCGACCGCCAGCCGACGGGTCGGCCCGCCCCGAACCGGGATCGTGTACCGCAGCACCCGAGGCCGCCGCCACTGGCCGTCGGAGCGGTAGGCAAGCCCGCGGGTCTGCTCGTCGTAATACAGGGTGTCCTGGCCAGGCGCGGGCGCCAGCGACCACGCGATGGCTGCGTTGTGGCCGATGAGCACCGCGGGCAGGCCCGGCATGGTGACACCGGATACGGCGAGGCCCGGGGCGGTCAGCGCGACCTGATACCAGGCCGAGGGCAGCGTCTGCGGGAGGTCCGGGTCGCCGGCCAGCAGGGCGCCGCCACCGGCGATCTTCGGACCGTCAGCCGCCCACGCCGTGCTGGCAGCGGTGCTGTCTTGCTCGCTCGCCGGAGCGATGCCGAGCGCGCCGGACACCGCTCGCGCCTGCGCCAGGATCGCGGCTGCCGCCCGGCTGAGACCGGCGGGTGCCGCCACGGACCCGGCGGCCGCCGCCGAACCCGCGGGTGGTGAGAACCACTGCTGGGTGTGCCGAGCGCCGAGTGACCGCTCGAGTATCAGATCGTCCAGCGGTGTCGTGCTGAAGCCGAGCTCCTCCGTCAGCTCACCCTGTACCGCGAGGCTGTCCACCGGCGTCCAGTCCGGCGGGTAGACGCGGGCCAGCGAGAACGACGCGGGCCACCGCCCGCTGGCCCGAGCCTGCGCCAGGTAGTCGTTGACGCCGCGCGAGTAGGCCAGCAGGGTCTGCGCCGCCGGGCTGCTCGCCGGCAGCTGAGCCCACTCCTGCTGGGCCGTCCGCAGCAGCCCGAGCCGCAGCTCGAACTCGTCCGAGGCCAGCCCGGCCGGGCCGATCAGCTGGGCCAGCCGGCCCTCGGCCACCCGGCGCTCGAGATCCATCTGTGCGAGCCGGAACTCGGCCTGCACGTAGCCGAGCGCGGTGAAGGCGTCGTCGTCGGTCTCCGCGCTGATCGTGGCCAGGCCCTGGGCCGTGAACGACACCAGCACCGGATCGGCCAGCCCGGCCACCGTCAGCGTCTGCGGGCCGGGCAGTCGCGCGCCGGCCGCCGACGTCCACGCACCACGGCCGGGCACCAGCGCGCGGCCGAGGGCCGGGAACCCGCCCACGCCGACGCC
>JASHPF010000314.1 GCA_030038295.1 Streptosporangiaceae bacterium | reverse complement strand
CCGGATCGACCTGCCGCATCTGGTCTGGACGCTGGAGTCGCTCGCCGACGGCAGGCTGGTCAACCAGATCACGGTTGACGACCAGACCGCCGGGGAGGCCAGGGCCGCGCTGGATCAGATGCTCGCGCTGCCGTAGCCCACGGCGATGCGGGGCGCGGCCGGACGGCCTACAGGCCGGGCGCGCCCCAGATGGCCATCCACCGGCCGAGGTCGGGCTCGATCTTCAGGTCGTCGGCGAGCGTGCCGCGCATCTGCAGTTCCAGCGCGTTGTCCCTGCGCTCCCCAGACAGCGGCGCGAACGGGTAGAACGTGCCGCGCTTGTACAGGTAGACCAGGCCGAGCGGCCGCCCGCCGGAGTCCTTGAACGCCATGATCGTGCACAGCAGCTGCGGGCCGAAGCCACCGGACTCAAGCGAGGAGTTCACCGCGTGCAGGTCGGTGACCAGGCCTTCCGGGTCGTCCGGCGAGTGCCGGCAGACCAGCCAGGTGAACCCGTAGGTGTCCTTCGATACCTCCACCGGCTTGCTGCCGGCGTCCATGTTCAGCAGCTCGCGGACCTCGTTCTCGATGTCGCTGAACGCCCGGCCCTCGGCGGCCCGGAAGCACACCGAACCCGACCCTGTCGGCCGGAAGTCGGTGGCCGCCTGCAGGGTGAGCGCGGCCCCGGGCAGGGCGAAGAGCTCGTCCAGCTTGGGCGGCACCGGCTTGGTGCGGCCAAGCAGCGCGTCCAGGAATCCCACGGGCTACCTCCTGCGGGTCGGCCAGACCTCGGGCACGGCTGGCTACTGCCTGCCGAGCTGCCGCTGGATCTTCTCCAGCTGCGCCAGCCTCTTCTCCAGCGACGGATGCGTGGAGAAGATCGCCCCCAGGTGGTTGTCACCGGGCCGCAGCGCCGGGGTGAAGTAGAACGTGTTCAGCGCCTCCTGCTGACGCAGGTCCTTGGTCGGGATCCTGGCCATATCCCCGGTGACCTTCACTAGCGCGCTGGCCAGCTTCGACGGCTGCCCGGTCAGCAGCGCGCCGGAGCGGTCGGCGGCCAGCTCGCGGTACCGCGACAGCAGCCTGATCAGCAGGAAGCTGACCACGTAGGTCACGATGCTCAGGAGCATGATCGGGATGATCAGCAGCGCGGCCTGGTTGTTGTTCCGGCCCCGGCCGCCGAACAGCTCGGAGTAGAACGCGAACCGCACCATCAGCGCGGCGATGATGCCCAGGAACGAGGCGATGGTCATCACCGCGACGTCCTTGTGCGCCACGTGCGACATCTCGTGCGCGAGCACGCCCTCGAGCTCGTCATTGTCGAGCCGCTGCAGGATTCCCTCGGTGGCGCAGACCACGGCGGTCTTGCTGTTGCGCCCGGTGGCAAACGCGTTGGGCATCTGCGTCGGAGCGATGGCGACCCGCGGCTTCGGCATATCCGCCATCGCGCAGATTCGGTCGATGATCCCGTGCAGCTTGGCGGCTTGCTGCGAGTCATTCGGGCCGACCAGCCGCGCGCGGGAGGTGCGCAGTGCGATCTTGTCCGACCACCAGTAGGACGCCAGGGCGCTGCCGACACCGATGACGACGGCGAGCACGATGATGGCGCTGTCGCTGACGGCTCCGCCGCCACTGCTAACGCCACCGTTGTGGTAGCTGCTGTACAGGTGGCCGCCGTACAAGATGAGCAACGACAGGCCGACGCCGAAGCCGACGAAGACCAGGCCAAGCAGGAACATGGTCGCGCCCATCCGGGCGATCAGTCCCGGATCGGACGCGTAGCGAGTGCGCGCCATTGGCGCCGCCTCCCTTTTCTGAGCGGCTCGTCTGCCGCTCCGCTTACTTCATTACACGCGATGCCGAACAGTGCTCAGGGCAGGGCTCTTCTACCCTGCCCCGAACCGGTGTGCCGCGCCTGAAAACATGCTCAGCACCTGCTGAGTAAACGTCAGGCAGCCGCTGCTCGTTCCCGCCGGCCGGGGCATATATCCGCCAATGCCCGATCGGCGGGGCCAGGGTCCGCTCGGCCGACCTGACTCGACCGAGTCAGATCAGCCGCGTTCGTGTCCGTCCGGACGGCACGGTCAGCCGGGGATCAGGCCCTCGTCACTCAGCAGCCTGCGGACCTCGGTCATGGTGGCGTCCGCCTGCGGGACGATCAGCTCGGAAGGACGCAGCTCGTCCGCCTGGGCCGGCGAGCCCACCTGCCGGACCTTGGCCAGCAGCGCCGCCAGTGCGGGCTCGAACGCGGCCTCGTCCCCCCGCTCGACCGCCGTTTCCAGCGCCCGGTCAAGCTCGTTGAGCTGCTCGACGGCCGAATCGGGGACCTCGAGCTGACCCTCGCCGAGGATCCGGACGATCACTCCGGCTCACCGGCCTCGGCCGGATCAGCCGCCGCGGCGGTCGCGTCGGTCGCGTCGGCGCTGGCCCCGTCCGCGGATCCCGGCTGCGCGCCTTCCAGCTGCCGCGGGGCGCTCTGCGCGATCTCCGCCTTCATTTTCTCAAGCTCACGGTCGACACCCTGGCCAGCGCCCATCCGGTCCAGCTCTGCCTGGATGTCGTCGTGCGGACCGCCGACCATGTCCTCGAGCGCACCCGAGGCCATCAGCTCGTCGAGCGCGCCGGCCCTGGCCCGCATCTGCGCGGTCTTGTCCTCGGCCCGCTGGATGGCGAGACCGACGTCGCCCATCTCCTCGGAGATCCCCGCGAACGCCTCGTTGATCCGGGTCTGGGCCTCGGCAGCGGTGTAGGTGGCCTTGATGGTCTCCTTCCGGGTCCGGAAGGCGTCAACCTTGACCTGCAGGCGCTGTGCAGCCTGGCCGAGCTGCTCCTCCTCCTTCTGCAGCTGCTCATAGTTGCCCTGCAGATCCTCGAGCTGGCCCTGGAGCCCGGCCTTGCGGGTCAGCGCCTCGCGCGCGAGGTCCTCGCGGCCGGCGCCGAGCGCGTCACGAGCCTGCCGATCCAGCTTGTCGGCCTGGCCCTGAAGCTGGTTGATCTGCAGTTCCACGCGCTTGCGCGACGTCGCCACGTCCGCCACCCCGCGGCGAACCTTCTGCAGCAGCTCAAGCTGGGTCTGGTAGGAGTAATCCAGGGTCTCCCGTGGGTCTTCCATCCGGTCAAGCGCCTTATTGGCCTTGGCGCGGAAGACCATCGTGACCCGCTTCATGACGCCCATGGGCGCGACCATCCCCTCGATCGGAAGTCCTGCTGCCGCAGCGCGTCCGGGGTCACGGACTGCCGCCGCCCCGCGCATCGGACATATTCGTGGCAGATCTTGACACCAGCCTACGACGTGGTGGCGGGCACCGTCATCACAGACGAGCCCGGCGGCCGCACGCACTGAGCGTCATCGGGCCCAGCCCGATGCGACTGGTGCCCGCGGCTGGTCCGGATGGCCAGAACACGTGCGCGTGACGGAGTTCTGCGCCGTTCGTCCCGGTAGGCTGTAACCGTGTTCAGACGACGTTCCAGTGCCGCTGCTGGCGTGCTCGAGCAGGACCAGGCCGCACCCGACAGCACGGAAGCCGACACCT
Organism: Streptosporangiaceae bacterium; assembly: GCA_030038295.1. GTDB lineage: Bacteria > Actinomycetota > Actinomycetes > Streptosporangiales > Streptosporangiaceae > JAJYUU01. The sequence continues at coordinate 27,943 of JASHPF010000314.1, read as the reverse complement.
CGACCAGCAGGCCGCGGTCCAGCCTGACCCCGCCGAAGGGTGTCCCCACGCCGAAGCGCAGCGAGGCGCAGGCCAACCGCCGCCAGCCGTATCAGGCGCCCAGCGACCGCAAGGCGGCGTCCAGGCAATCGCGCGACCGCGATCGCAGCGAGCGGGCGCGCCGGACCGAGGCGTATCAGCGCGGCGAGCAGTGGGCGATGCCGCGCAAGGATCAAGGCCCGGTGCGCGCACTGGCCAGGGACGTCGTCGATGCCCGCCGCGGCCTCGGCGAGTACTACATGATCCTCATGGTGGCCGTCCTGATCATCCTGATCGCGGTACCGGGGAACACCACCAAGCTCCTTTTCGAGATGCTCGTGATCTTCCTCGTGTTCGTGATGATCGTCGAGGGGTGGTTCGTTGGCACGAAGGTCAAGCGGCTGGCGGCTCAGCGCTTCCCCGGCGAAAGCACCCAGGGCGTCATCTTCTACACGATCATGCGCGGGGTCAGCCTGCGCCGGATGCGGATACCCAGGCCGCGAGTGAACCGGGGCGACAAGGTCTGACTTCCGCCGAGTCCGGCAGGCGCCGCTCCCGACGGCGCGCTACTCGGGCGCCGGGTGCAGGCTCATGGGCCCGTATTCGACCCGGCTGTCCTCCAGGAGAGTGACCTGGTCGACGCCTGCCTTGAGCAGACTGGGCCAGTGCTCGCCGAGCCAGCTCTCCGCGTCACTCTGGCTGATCCATGTCTCCTTGGTCAGCTCGCGAGCGGCGATGACGGTTCCGTCGGCCTTCTCCAGTTGCCAGGTCCAGCTCATGGGCGCTCCTAGCTAGGATCAAGGCCGCCATCGTAACCAACAGCGATGATCGGGCGGGCCAGTGGACGCGCTCCTGACCGGCACCGGCGGCACCGACGGCTGGCCGGAGGCGGGCTGCCGGTGCGCCTCCTGCCTGCGCGCCACCGCCGCCGGGATCCGGCGACGGCCCGGCAGGGTGGTGGTGGACGGGGCGCTGGAGTTCCGTCCCGGCCAGCCGCCCAGCGGGGGAACGGGCACATCTGGCGCCGCAGCGCACCGCATCGACCCGGTACCTGGCGGCTGGGACGTGACCGGCCCGGACGGCGCCCGCCTGTTGCTGGCCGGCGGGCCAGGCCAGCTCCCGGAACCGCAGCCCGGCGCGGCACCGTACGACATCGCCCTGCTCGACCTGCTGGCCAGCCCCGCTCAGCTCGGACTGCTGAGGTCGGCAGGGCTGGTGACCGCGCAGACGGCGGTGGCAGCGCTCTATACCGATCACCGGGTCAGCTCCGCGGCCGAGCTTGCTCGCCGCTGCACGCTCTGGCGGGCGCGCCCCGGCACCGACGGCGATCTGGTCACCGGCCCGGTACCGACGGGCGACCGCGGCGCGGACGACGGCGCCGGGCAGCCGCGTCGCACGCTCATCGTCGGCGGTGCGCGGTCGGGCAAGTCCACCGAGGCCGAGCTGCGGCTCGCCGCAGAGCCACGGGTCACCTTCCTGGCCGCGGAGCCAGCGCAGTCGTGGACCGGGCCAGGCGGCCAGCCGGACACCGAATGGGCCGCGCGCGTGGCCATGCACCGGGCCCGCCGGCCGTTCTGGTGGCAGACGGTGGAAAGCCTCGACGTCGCCGGCCAGCTGCGCCAGCAGCGCGACGCCCTGCTGATCGACGGCATCGGCACGTGGCTGGCGGGCGTCATGGACGAGGCCGGGCTGTGGCGCGCCGGGGACGGCGGGCCTGCGACCGGGTCGGTGGTGCCGACCGGTCAGCCAGGCTCGCGGCCGCCGTCTGAGGTCGTCAGAGACCGGATCGACGACCTCGTCGACGCCTGGCGGCAGACCGCCGCGCTGGTCATCGCCGTCACCGACGAGGTCGGGTCGGGGCTCGTGCCGCCGTACCCGGCCGGGCGGGTGTTCCGAGACCAGCTAGGCTGGCTGAACCAGCGGCTCGCGGCCGAGTCCGAACTCGTGCTGCACATAGTGGCGGGGCGGGTCAGGCCGCTGCCGGGCTGACGAGGTGGGCCGCCAACCAGGGCTTCCGACGGCGAAGGCTTCCCGAAACTGTTAAATTGCTGTCTGGACGACCCTGAGCAGGACGAACCCTCCCCGCCCTTGGATTCCCTGCTCGGTCCCTGGATCTAGGTGGTGACGACATTGGCGCGCGTTGTCGTCGTTGGTGACCTCATGACCGACACGGTCGCCCACGCGACTGCGCCGCTGGCCAGAGGCAGCGACACCCCGGCTACCGTGACGATGCACGGTGGCGGTTCCGGTGCCAACGTGGCGGCGTGGCTCGCCGTCGACGGCGCGGAGGTCGCCTTCGTCGGTCGCCGCGGCGCCGATATCGCGGGGCGCAACCGGGACATGGAGCTGATGGGCTACGGCGTCGACGCCAGGCTGGTCATGGACCCGGACCGGGCAACCGGTACCTGCGTCGTCATGATCACCCACAAGGGCGACCACACGATGCTGTCCGATCCCGGCGCGAACGCGGCGCTCTCCCCCGACGACCTGCCGGACGACCTGTTCACGCCCGGCAGCCACCTGCACGTGTCGGGCTACACGCTGCTCAACATTGGCTCCCGCAGCGCGGTACTGGCGGCCATCGGCCGCGCTCAGCGGGCGGGCATGACGATCTCGGTCGACGGCGCCTCCTCGGCACCGCTGGGCCGGGTGGGCGCGGAGCCCTTCCTGCAGCTCACGAACGGCGCCACGATGCTGTTCGTGGAGCCTGACCAGGGCAAGGTGCTGACCGGCCGCGATGACCCGAGCCAGGCGGCGCGGGTGCTGAACGCCTGGTATCCGCACGTCGTCATGCGGCTCGGTTTCGATGGCGCCATGCTCTACTCCGGCGGCAGGCCGGAGCCGATCCGGGTCAGCGCCCCGCCGGTGGAGCGCTTCGTGGACACCACGGGGGCGAGTGATGCCTTCGTCGCCGGCTTCCTGCCAGCCTGGCTGGACAAGAAGCCGGCCGGGGAGGCGCTGGCCAGCGGGTGCCGGCTCGCTGCCCGAGCGGTCGCGCTGGTGGGCGCCCGTCCGCTGCTCTAGCCGGGTTCGCCGACCGCCAGCAGCCGCCGGCAGTCGAACAGGTGGTGCGCGAGCTCGTGCGCCGTGCGCTGCCCGATCCACTCGACGGTACGGACCTCGCGAGTCGGCCAGGGATACACGCCGGCGCGCAGCCAGCCCGCCTCGTCCAGACCGCTCAGCGTCGCGGCGAGCTGCCGGGCAGCCGCGGCGAGCTGGCCGGCCACCGCCCTCGGGTCCTGCCCGTTGTAGCGCTCCTCGACAGCCCGCTCGTCCCGGCGCATCGAGCCGAACCACGGGCCGTCCTCCGCCTGCGCGCGCAGTACCCGGTCACGCTGGAATCTGAGCACGTCCCGCACGTGGCAGCCGTACTCGAGCGCCGACCAGCTGCCCGGCCGCGGGTGCGCCCGGAGCTGGTCGGCGGACACCGACTCGAGCAGCCGCCGCTGCTCATCGGCGAGCGAGGTCAGCGCCCGCAGGATCTGCCGCCGGTCGAGCGAGGAGAAGTCGTAGCCGCACTCCGGGCACGCCGCCATGGGCCCAGCCTGCCAGGCCGCGCCGTCATCCCGGTAACCCCATACTCTGCTGCCCGGCCGGGGCCGACCCGGCTAGCCTGTCGCATGACCTCCTACCTGGATCGGCTGTTCTCGCTGCGGCACCGGACCGCGGTCGTGACCGGTGGCAGCTCGGGCATCGGCCGTGCCATCGCGCTCGCCCTAGGCCGGGCAGGGGCCAGCGTCGTGATCGTCGCCCGTAACCCCGTTCGGCTCGCCGACGCCGTCGCCGAGCTTGTGGCAGCGGGCTGCGGGGCGGCATCGGTCAGCGCCGATCTGCGCCACCGGGCCGAGGTGGCCAGGGCGGCCGAAGCGGCGCGGGCCCCGTTCGGACCGCCGGACATCCTGGTGAACTGCGCCGGTCTCAACCTCCGGCCACCGCTGGGTCAGCTCACCACGGCGGAGTGGGACGAGCTGATGGCGGTGAACCTGACCGCGCCGTTCCTGCTCGGCCAGAGCTACGGTCCGCGCATGGCCGACCGCGGCTGGGGCCGGATCATCAATATCACCTCCCAGCAGGCCGACCGCGCGTTCGGCAACAGCGGCGGCTACGGGGCGGCCAAGGGCGGCCTCGCCGCGCTGACCAGGTCACAGTCCGAGGCGTGGGCGCCGCACGGAGTGTGCGTCAACGCGATCTGCCCAGGCTTCGTGGTGACGCCGCTGACCGCTCTGGTGTCGGCTGACCCGGTTCGCACCGCTGCGCTCGCCGCCCGCACGATGGTTGGCCGCAACGGCTTGCCGGACGACTTCGCCGGCGTCGCCGTGTTCCTCGCCAGCCCAGCCAGCGTGTACGTCACCGGGCAGTCGATCCGTGTCGACGGCGGCTTCTCCGCGACCTGACACCGGATCCGGACGAGCCCGCGTCAGGGGATCCAGACGGACCGGTCGTGGGCAAAGTAGACCACGCGCGGATCGAGTCGCTGGAGCGCATCGATCCAGGCGGGGATGTCGGGCAACGGCTGACCGTGTCCGTCGCGACGGGCTCGCCAGGCGAGCTGGTCGGCGGCATACTGCGTCGCCGTATCGTGGCTCTGGCCCGCGAGGATCACCGCTCCGTCGGAGCGCCGCACGATCAGCGACTGATGGCCGGCGGTGTGACCCGGCGTGGGCATGAGGAATACCCCTGGCAGCACCTCGACCTCGCCGGTCACCGGTTCGAACCGGCTGCCTTCGATGAGCTCGGGGAGCGTGTAATCCGGCGTCCGGCGGGCGGCGTCGAGCTCCGCGCGCTGTACGAAGACCGGGACGCGGCCGAGCAGCGGATTGCCGCCACAGTGGTCGAAGTGCAGGTGGCAGTTCGCCGCGACGCTCACGTCAGCGAGCCGCGCCCCGATCGGCGCGAGCGCATCGCCCAGCTCGATCCGGCGCGGCCGGTAATGGGCGTCGACCTCGGGGTGAGAGCCCATGCCGGTGTCGAACAGCAGCAGTCCCCGAGGGTGCTCGACGACGTAACCGAGGCACGGTTCTACCCGTGGCCGGCCCGTTCCGGTCTCCTCGGCGGGCCGCACGAAGTAGCCGTAGTCGACCCGCCGCACCACCACATCGGCCATGTCGCGATACTCGCAGATCATCCGGTCCGGCACGGCGGTTCACACCGGGCGCGCGGGCCGCGCCGGTATGCCGGGCAATCGGCTATTGACCACGTTCGTGGTCGGCTATCTTCTGGCCTATGGGACTGTTTGACATGCTTGGCGCCCAGGGCGCTTACGACAACGTCTACGGCGGCGGGATGGCACACCACGACGTCACGCACGAACTGCTCGCGGGGGCGGCCGGGTTCGAGGCCGTGCGCATGTACGAGCATCACCGCGAGCGCGAAGGCATCGTCGAGCACCACGCGCTCGGCAAGGAAATGCTGGCCGGCTTCGCGGCTGCCGAGGTCGACAAGCACTTCGACAGCGGACGGTACGGTCACCTGGACCGCGAGCAAGCCAGGCTGCAGGCCCGGCAGCAGGCGGACTACCTGTGGCAGGAGCGGCACGGCCGGTACTGACGGCAGCGCCCCTCGCGCGCCCATGGTCCTGGCGCCGGCCGACCCGGCTACCCGGTCGGCCGCGCTCCGCGGCGAGGCTCGGTCTACGGTGCCTGCGTGACCGACATCTGCATGCAGGACGCCGTTGCCATGGCGGAGATGCTCCGGCGCCGACAGGTGTCGGCGCGCGAGGTTGTGTCGGCGCACATCGCGCGCATCGAGGCGGTCGATCCGGCCATCAACGCCATCGTGACCCGGACTTTCGATACGGCGCTGGACCGGGCCGCGGCCGCCGACGAGGCGACGGCCCGCGGGAGCGCGCTCGGCCTCCTGCACGGCCTGCCGGTCGCGCACAAGGACCTGGCTGACACCGCAGGGGTGCGGACGACGTACGGGTCGCCGCTGTTCGCGGCCCATGTGCCACAGCGCGACGCGCTGATCGTGCAGCGGATGACGCGCGCAGGCGCGATCAGCCTGGGGAAGACCAACGTGCCCGAGTTCGGCGCGGGCTCGCACACCGTCAACGCCGTTTTCGGCGCCACCCGCAACCCCTATGACCTCGGCCGCAGCGCCGGCGGCAGCAGCGGCGGCGCCGCCGCCGCGCTGGCCGCGCGCCTCATCGCCCTGGCCGACGGCACTGACCTGGGCGGATCGCTCCGCAACCCGGCGAGCTTCTGCAACGTCGTCGGGCTGCGGCCGAGCCCGGGCCGGGTCCCCGGCTGGCCGGTCGCGGACGTCGCCGACACACTCGGGGTGTCGGGGCCGATGGGACGCACCGTTGCCGACGCAGCGCTGCTGCTGGCCGTCCTGGCCGGTCCCGACCCCCGGGTGCCGCTGGCACTTGACCAGCCGCCGCCGGCCGTCACCGAGCCGGCGCAGATTCGCGCCCTGCTCGACCGGGACATGACCGGGATCAGGATCGCCTGGAGCCCCGACCTTGGCCTGCCGGTCGAGCCAGACGTGCTGGCCGTCCTGGCGCCCGCCAGACAGGTGCTGGCCTCGCTTGGCGGTGACGTCATCGACGCCGCGCCGGACCTGTCGGGCGCGGACGAGGTCTTCCGCACGTTCCGCGCGTTCGCCTTCGCCACCTTCCGAGCCGACCTGCTGGCCAGGCACCCGGGCCAGCTCGGCCCGAACGTAACCTGGAACATCGAGCAGGGCCTCGGGCTCACTACCGCCGATCTGAGCCGGGCTACGGTGCTGCGCGCCGAGTTGGCCGAGCGGATAACCGCGTTCTTCACCGACGTCGACATCCTCGCCTGCCCGGTCAGCCAGGTCGCGCCGTTCGACGTGACGCTCGACTGGGTGCACGAGATCAACGGCCGGCCGCTGCACACGTATCTGGACTGGATGTCCTCGTGCTACCTGATCTCGGCGACGGGCCTGCCGGCCATCAGCGTGCCCGCCGGCTTCACCGCTGCGGGCCTGCCGGTGGGCCTGCAGCTTGTCGGCAGCCGCCGCGGCGACTGGGACCTGCTCGCCGTCGCTCGCGCCTTCGAGGCTGCCACCGGCTACGCGGCCAGAGTGCCCGCGGCCGCGCCGTCCCTGACCGCGGTCACCCCGCTATAGCTCGTAGACGACGAAGGACGTGCGGTGCGCGACCTGGTCATAGAGGGAGCGCGCCGGCGCGTTGAATTCCTGGGTCTCCCAGTACGTGCGCGCCGCACCGCGCCGGCCCGACTCGGCGAAGACCGCCTCCAGCAGCTGACGCGCCGTGCCCGTGCCGCGCGCGGCCGGGGCGACGAACAGGTCCTCCAGGTAGCAGTACGGGTCGGTGGACCAGGTCGAGGGGTGGAACACCAGGTGAGCGAGTCCCACCAGCGCGCCCTGCTCGTCGGTCGCGACCAGGCCGATCATCCCGTCGCTCTGGTCGCAGAGCCGGCGAAAGGTCGCGGCAGTGATCTCGTTGCTCACGTCGGCGCGGTAGAACCGCAGGTACGCCTGCCACAGGCGGTTCCAGGGCGCAAAGTCCGCTGCCGTCAGTACTCGGATCATGCTGGCCTCCCTCGTGGCTGAGCTGGCGCCGCACGCCGCGGGCCTGGCGGCAGCGCGTGGCCCGGCCGACGCCCGTCGGCGGCGCCGGCGGCTCCGGCGGCCTACTCGACCGGTAGCACCTCGAATGCCGGGTGCTTGGCCGCGATAGCACGGATCTCGTCGTCGCTGGAGTCCGGCCCGGTGCCCTCGAAGAAGACCCCGACCTCCGCCTTCCACCTCTTCAGGTAGGCGCGCAGCACGGGCACCTTCTCGTCATCGGTGAGTTCGCGGCCGCGGAAGGGCTCGGCTCGCCTGCCCAGCCGGAGCTCACCGGTGCCGGCGGCCCGCAGATTTCTTACCCACTGCGTCTCGCCGCGCGGCGCGACGAGGTACCGGCGGTCGTCGTAGGCGAGCAGGTTCACCGGAGTCGTGCGCCACTGGCCACTCGTCCGTCCGCGCACCGCGAGGATCCGCGAGCCCAGCACGCTGATGCCCTGCCGGGACAAGAACGCCACCGACTGGTTGAAGACGTTGCGCGTGAACCAGCCGGGCGCGCGGTAGTGATTGGACACGGTGCCAGCGTAACGAGGAAGCCCGCGGCCGCTACGAGCCGGGCAAGCGCCAGAAGTCTCCAGTGAGCCCAATTCGGTTGAGGATCGCCTGGTTCTGGTCTCGGGTATGCGGCCGCCAGTCGGCCGACAGGCGATCGTCCCACCAGGCGTGCGCGAGCTCGCTCAGCTTTGCGGCGGCGATCGTCGCGCCAGGCTCGCGGCCGGCGAGCCAGCGGCCGATGTGCTCCTCCGACCGGAAGAGATTCATCGTGCTTCAAGTGAACACAATGTCGTCCCACCATCGGGCGGCCGGCACCAGACAGTGGAACAGCAGACTCTGGTCATCGGGACGCTGATCTCGCACCGCAATCCGCAGCGGGGCACCGCAGTCCGGGCACGAGGTCTCGATCCGCCCGTCAGCATGCAAGGCGCCGCAGATGCCGAAGGCATCCCAGGCGCAGTTGCCGTACCACCACCGTCCGCCAGCGTGCACGCGGTAAGCCGTCGGCACCGCGGAGAACGGGTTGGCCATCACGATCTCGCCGGTCAGCTGGTCCAGGACCAGCGCGTGCTCGGCGTGCAGCCGCTGCCATCCGGCGACGACCTCCGCCCGGCCGCGGCCGGTCGCCGCCGCGATCTCGGCGGCCATCGGGGCGCGTCCTAGCTGCACGAAGCGCGCGTAGGTCACGCCGCGCAGCATCAGATCGTCGTCATTCATGGCATCCGCACCGCCGATAACTCGCTATCGGAGACCACGGTTGGTCTGTCCGTCCAGCAACTCGCGGGCGATGTCCAGGTGGCCGGCGTGACAGGCCGTCTCCTCGATCATGTGCAGTACCACCACCCGGACGCGCTGCGGCTCGGCCGCGCTGTCGTCACCGTGGCGGCCGCGCGGCGGTGCCGACAGCGGCGTGCTCGCGAGCACGGCGTCGGAGCGCTCACACTGCTCGCGGTAGTACGCGACGATGTCCGCCGACGGGCGGTCGCAGACGAACGCTGCCTCGGGGTCGTAGGCCGGCCGACCCTCGTCCCAGGGCAGTTCGACCTCGAAGCCGTTGACGACCTGCTGGAACCAGTGCCGCTCGGCGCCGCCGAGGTGCTCGACGACGCCGGCTGGGGTCCAGCCCGATGGCACCACGGACCGGTGCCAGTCCTGCTCGCTGAGCCCGTCGACGATGGAGAGCACCGAGGCGCGCTGGTAGCGGAGGAAATACAGCAGGTCCTCGTCCGCATCATCGGCCATGTTCGCTCCTCAGAACTGAGATGCTCGAACGTCATGATCCCGGCAATCCCGCTCGGGGCTGCCGGTCACTGCTACGACGGCTGGGAGTCTCGCAGATGGACGGCTAGTCGGGCAGAATTCCGCTGCGATTGAGGGCGTTTCCTGGCGGCATCAGCCAGCTGCGATCCAGATCGTGGATCGATGAGCAGCCCATCAGCTGCATCGAGCGCTGCATCTCGGTGCGCACCATCTCCACCATGTGCGCGACGCCGTCCTGGCCACCGAGCGCGAGACCCCACACGTACGGCCGGCCGAGCAGCACCGCCTTCGCGCCGAGGGCCAGCGCCTTCAGCACGTCACCGCCGCGCCGCACGCCGCCGTCCGCGAGGATCTCCAACTGGTCGCCGACGGCCTCAACGATCTCCGGCAGGACGTCCATCGTGGCAGGCGCTCCGTCGAGCTGACGGCCACCATGGTTAGACACCACGAGGCCGTCGCAACCCATGTCGAGCGCCTTGCGGCCGTCCTCGGCGGTCAGCACCCCCTTGACGAGCACGGGACCATCGAAGTTCTGGCGCACCCACGCGACGTCGTCCCACGTTGGCGAGTGCGATCCGGCCGAGGTCATCTCCGGGAGCGCCATCGGCACGGCGTCAGGCGTCATGCCCGCCGTATTCGCCAGCTGAAACGGCATCCCGTCGAGGATGTAGCGGGCGAGCCAGAACGGCCGCCGGGCGAGCTGCGGACCGAGCCTGAGAGCGTTTGCCACGTTGACCCGCATCGAATAGCTGAAGCCGTTGCGCCAGTCCCGCTCCCGCTTGGCACCGACCTGGATATCGACGGTCACGACGATGGCCTGATAGCCAGCCGCCTTCGCCCGGTGCACGAGGTTCTCCATGCCGCCACGTCCCCGGTACCGGTACAGCTGGAACCAGTGGCGGTCCGGCGAGCTCTCGGCGATCTCCTCCAGCGAGAAGCCCGACGCAGAGCTGACGACGTGGATGGTGCCGGCAGATGCGGCCGCGCGTGCTACGCCGACGTCAGCCTGAGGATGCACAAGCCGCATGCCGCCGCAGGGCGCGGTGAGGACCGGGAACGAGACATGCTGCCCGAACAGCGTCGTGGACACCGCGGGCTCTGCCACCCAGATGCCCATGCGCGGGCGGAAGCGCAGCTCCTGGAACGCCTCGGTGTTACGGCGCAGCGTGACCTCGTCCTCGGCGCCACCGTCGACATAATCGAAGACACCGCGGGGCAGCGTTCTCTTCGCGAGGCGCCGCGCGTCCTCGTAGTTGAGAACCCTGGCCAGCCGAGTTCGCTGGAGCTTGCTCAACGCCATCTGCCGCTCCTCAGCTCGCGGCTGACCGGAATGTCCCAGGATCGCACAGGTGCTGACGGAGCGGCAGTCATCGGCGCCTAGCGGGCAGTCCGCCAGGCCCAGGCCGGCCGGTGCCGATGCAGGTAACCTCCGTAGCCGACCACGGCGATCAGCAGGACGAACAGCCCAAGCCCGATCTGGATTCCGCGGGTCAGGCCAGGCGGGTAGATCACCTGGATCAGATAGTGCGAGATGAACCCGCCACGGTACCCGGCCTGGCCGCCCCGCCGGAGCAGGTAGTTCTGCAGCGCGGTGAGCGGGCAGGCGAAGCCGACGAGTTCGACGAGAACGCCGTACACCATCGCCGGCAACTGCACCCAGATGAGCCGCGGCCAGCGCCAGGCAAGGAAGGAACCGCCCACCACGAAACCGATGAACAGCAGGTGGACGACCAGCACGAGGTCAGCGGCAACCAGGTACAGCATCACGATCATCGCCAGCGACAACTCAACTACGGTCAGGATAGATCCAGGCGCTGATCGGCACATCGCCGCACGACGCCCGGTCATGCGACCGCTGGCCGTCGAGGGCCCCGAGCATGGTCCGGCGTCGGTCCCCGGGACTACCCTTCGAGGCATGATCACCGGCGTGCATGTGATCGTCTTCTCGTCGGACGCCGAGAAGGTCCGGGAGTTCTTCGCCGACGTGCTGAGCCTGCCGTCGGCCGACGCGGGCGGTGGCTGGCTCATCTTCGCATTGCCGCCAGCCGAGCTTGCCGTTCATCCCGCTGCCGACGGCAGCCGGCATGAGCTGTACCTGATGTGCGACGACATCCACGCCACGCTCGCCGAACTCCGCCGCAAGGGCGTCGAGGTGGCCCGCGACGTCTCCGACCAGGGCTGGGGCCTGCTGGCCGCAATCCGCCTGCCCGATGGGGCGGAGCTGCCCATCTATCAGCCCCGGCACCCCTCGCCGCTCTGATGCTTCTGAGCTGATCGCGCTCGGGGCTACCCCATCCCGCGGATGCTGTCGGCCCTGATGGTCAGGACGACGCGGATCTGGTCGCGGCCTCCGTACCACGGGTAGGGACCGCCGAGGTAGCGCTCGGCGAGGCTCTCGATGTGGCTTGCGGCGCCCTCTGTGGTGATCTTGATGACCTGTCCGCGGATGGTGTAGTAGCGGGACGGGCGGGACGGATCGCACACGTTTACCGCAACCCGCGGGTCACGCTCGACGTTCCTGACCTTCTGATGACCCTGGACCGAGTTGATCACGACGTGCTCTCCGTCGGTGTCAACCCACGTCTGGGTCAGCTGAGGCGAGCCGTCAGGCATCAACGTGGCCAGGAAACAGGGGCTGGGCTGACGCAGCAGAGCGATCAGATCCTCGGGCAGAGTCACGCCTGGTGAGCTTAGCCCGATGTCCGGAACCCGCCGTTGCTGTACAGAAGCTGCCCGGTGATCCAGCCGCCGGCCTCAGACATCAGGAACCTGACCAGGCTGGCGGTATCGGCGGGCGTTCCCAGCCGGCCGGCCGGAGTCTCCGCCAGGCACGACTGGCGGATCTGCGGGGTCATCCAGCCGGTATCGATCGGCCCTGGGTTGACGACGTTCGCGCGGATGCCCCGGTCTCCCAGCTCGACCGCGGCCGCGATAACGATCCGGTCCAGCGCCCCCTTGCTCGCCCCGTAGGGCAGGTTGTGCGCGGCGTGGTCGCTGGTCAAGGCGATGATCCGGCCCCGCACCTCCGTGGTCGGATCCGCGGGCAGCCGCTCGGCAAACGCCTTGATCAGCAGCCATGCCGCGCGGGCGTTGACGGAGAAGTGCCGTTCCCAGCTCGCCACCGTCGTGTCCAGGATCGAGCTATCCACGCTCTCGCAGTGCGACATGACCAGGCCAGCGAGGCTGCCTCCCGCCGCCGCGGCGGCCACGAGACGGGCCGGGACGTCGACCTCGGCCAGGTCGGCGGCCACGACCTCGACCGTGCTGCCACGACGGCGGCACTCGGCCGCCACCTCTTCGGTGTCGTGCTCGCCGCGCGCATACGCCACGCGCTCGTCGTACGGCGCCCAGTAGTTCAGCACCAGGTCCCACCCGTCGGCAGCGAGGCCGAGCGCCAGGCTTGCGCCGATCGACCGGTGCCGGCCGACGCCGGTCACCAGCACCGTGCCACGACTTCGACCTGGCATGGTCAACCTCCCGGCTGATCAGCTGGCAACGGCAGCAAGGCAACCACCACCCGACGCCGCAGGCAATCGATGAGCGAGCGGTTCCCGCCCGGCCGGCCCGACACGCAGCGAGGTCGGCGGATGCGAGACTGGGCCGTGGTCATATCCAGCTACATCAGTCCGAAGGCACGCAAGGGCAGGGCAAGCGACATCCAGGGCCGGGGCCTGTTCGCCGTCGAGCCGATCGCCGCCGACGAGCTCGTTGCGATCAAGGGCGGCCACATCGTGACGACGGCTGAGGAGCGGTCCCTCCCGGAGCGCCTGCAGAACTCCGGAATCCAGATAGCGGACGGCTTCCACCTCGTCGCGCTCGAAGAGGCCGAATACGAGGCGGTCATGCTGTTCCTCAATCACTCCTGTGAGCCCAACGTCGGCTTCGCGGGCAACATCGTCCTGGTCGCCATGCGTGGCATCAGCCCGGGCGAGGAGCTGACGACGGACTACGCGCTGTTCGACGACTACGACGGTCACCTGGAGTGCCGGTGCGGCACACCGTCCTGCCGGGGCACCATCCACGGGCGGGACTGGCAGCGCGCCGACCTCCAGCGCAAGTACGGTGGCTACTTCTCGTCGTACCTGCTCAGCCGGCTGGCCCCTCGGCCCGGGTCCGGACCCGACTGAACCACGTGACCGCGCCGCTCGTCATTATCAGCGACGAAGGGCGCTGGACCGCCCCCCAAGACCCCGTCCAGGAGCGCTTGTGTCCGTTTCGCAGCTGCAGGCCCGGGCACAGGTCACCGGCGCGGCTGGACCCGCGTGGTGGCGGCGGCTGTCCCCCGCCTCGTTCGCGATTGCCGCGCTGACCGGGCTTGTCGTCTGGGTAGCCGTCGCTAACCTGGTCAGCCAGGGCCGGCTGGCAGCGGTGCTCGCCGCGGGCCGGGCGGAGCTCGCGGCTCCGCTGCTCGTCGCGCTCGTCGTCGCGACGGGGATCTGCGAGCGACTGTGGCCGGCTGAGCGCCGCCCGGTCCTGGCACGCGGTCACGTGCAGGACATCTGCTACCTGGGCCTGCACGCCGTCGTCGTGATCCCCCTGATGACGCTGCTCAGCGTTGGGGCGGCCGCCCTGATCGGTGGCCACGCGCGCTGGATCGAGCTGCGAGCGACGCAGCACTGGCCCGGCTGGCTGGTCGTTCCCCTCACCATCGTCGCCATGGACGCAGCCAACTGGCTGGCGCACTACGCCGATCACCGGCTCGGTCCCCTCTGGCGCTTTCACGCCCTGCACCACAGCCAGGAGGAGCTGAGCGTGCTCACCTCCTTCCGCGCGCACCCGCTGATGCACACAACCGGATTCCTGCTCGCCACCGTCCCGGTGGTGGCCCTGATGCCGACTCGACCGATCGCCCCGGTGCTCATCACCAGCTACGTGTGCATCGGCACGCTCCAGCACGCCAACCTGCGCTGGAGCTTCGGCCCGCTGGGCCGGGTGGTCGTCAGCCCCGCCTATCACCGGCTGCATCACGCCCGCGAGAGCCAGGCCGTCAACCTCGGCGTCGTGCTCACGATCTGGGACGTGCTGGCCGGACGCGCCGTCTTCCCGGCCTGGAGCGCCGCCCCAGGGCGCACCGGCCTGGCCGGACGGCCGGTTCCGGTTGAGCAAGATGGCGCGGCGGGACCGGCGATGCTGCTGCTCGCCGAGCAGCTCATCGAGCCTTTCCAGGCGCGCCGCTCCTGACCGACTGAGCCGGCGCGCCGGCCCGCCGGCCGCGCCCCCCGCGGTCCGGCGGGCGGCAGAATGGCGACATGGCAAGACGCACCACGACAACCCCCTCCCCCGGCGGCCGCGGCAGCGGCACGAGCCGGTCCGGACGCGGCGGGCGCGGTCCCGGCGCTGGCGACGGCGTCGACATCGACGCCGAGTTCGAGGAAAACATCGTCGACATCGACGTCACCGAGGAAATGCGCGGCAGCTACCTCGAGTACGCGTACTCGGTGATCTACCAGCGCGCGCTGCCGGACGCGCGGGACGGGCTGAAGCCGGTCCAGCGCCGGATCCTCTACCAGATGAGCGAGATGGGGCTGCGGCCCGACCGCGCCCACGTCAAGTGCGCCCGGGTGGTCGGCGAGGTCATGGGCCGCCTGCACCCGCACGGCGACAGCGCGATCTACGACGCGCTGGCCCGGATGGCGCAGCCGTGGGCGATGCGGCTGCCGCTGGTCGACGGGCACGGGAACTTCGGCTCGCTCGGCGGCGAGGATCCGCCGGCCGCGATGCGGTACACCGAGGCCCGGATGGCCCCAGCCGCGCTCGAGATGACCAGCTCTCTCGACGAGGACACCGTCGATTTCGTGCCTAACTACGACGGCACCGAAACCCAGCCCGAGGTGCTGCCGGCCGCGTTCCCGAACCTGCTGGTCAACGGGGCCGCCGGAATCGCCGTCGGGATGGCCACCAACATGGCACCGCACAACGTCGGGGAGGTCGTCGCGGCCGCGCGGCACCTGATCGCCAACCCCGAAGCCGACCTCGACACGCTCATGCGGTTCGTGCCCGGTCCCGACCTGCCGACCGGCGGGAAGATCGTCGGGCTGGAGGGGATCAGAGAGGCGTACCAGACTGGCCGGGGCGTCTTTCGCACCAGGGCCGCGGCCAGAATCGAGAAGCTGACCCCGCGGCGCACCGGGATCGTGGTCACCGAGCTGCCCTACGGCGTCGGGCCGGAGAAGGTCATCGCCCGGATCAAGGACCTCGTGCAGACGAGGAAGCTCAACGGCGTCGCGGACCTCAAGGACCTCACCGATATGCGCAACGGCCTGCGGCTGGTGATCGAGGTCCGGTCCGGGTTCGTGCCGGAGGCCGTGCTGGCGGAGCTCTACCGGCTCACGCCCATGGAGGAGACGTTCGGCATCAACAACGTCGCGCTCGTGGACGGCCAGCCGCGCGTGCTCGGGCTGCGCGACCTGCTGCAGATCTACGTCGACTTCCGCATCGAGGTGGTCCGGCGCCGCTGCGAGTTCCGTAGGCGTAAGCGGTCCGACCGGCTGCATCTGGTCGACGGTCTGATCATCGCGCTGCTCAACATCGACGAGGTGATTCAGGTCATCCGCTCCAGCGACGACGCGGCGGCTGCCAAGGAACGGCTGATCGCGGTCTTCGACCTGTCCGAAATCCAGGCCCAGTACATCCTGGACACCCCGCTGCGCCGGCTGACCCGGTACGACCGGCTGGAGCTGGAACGGGAGCGGCTCACGCTGCAGGAGGAGGTCGCCGCGCTGACCGCGATCCTTGAGTCCGAGCAGCGGCTGCGCGAGCTGGTGTCGAGTGAGCTGGCCGAGGTGGCCGAGAAGTTCGGCACCCCACGGCGGACGGTCCTGCTCGAGGGCACCGGCGCCACCAGGACGGCGGCGGTACCGCTCGAGGAGGCCGACGGGCCGTGCCTGGTGCTGCTGTCGTCAGCTGGCCTGCTGGCCCGCACCGCGGCGCGGCCGACCGGTGCTGCCCAGGGTGACGAGGCCGACGACGATCAGGAGCGGGAACGGGGTCATCGGTCGTCGCCGCCGTCCGCCCCCTCGCGTGGCCAGCGCGCCGCACACGACGCCATCGTGTCGCGGGTGACGACCACGGCGCGCGGCACCATCGGGGTCGTGACCTCGGCCGGCCGGCTGATCAGGCTCGGCGTGCTGGAGCTGCCCGCGCTGCCGCCGAGCGCGCACGCGCCCGCGCTGTCCGGCGGCGCGCCGATCAGCGAGTTCGTTACGACCGCCCCGGGAGAAGCGGTCGTGGGCATCGTCGCGGCGGAAGCGGCCGGCGCCGGCCTGGCCGTGGGCACCGCCCAGGGTGTGGTGAAGCGCGTCACCCCGGACTATCCGCAGAACGCGGCCGACTTCGACGTCATCGCGCTGCGCGATGGCGACCGGGTCGTCGGAGCGGTCCAGCTGGACAGCGAGGACGCGGAGCTGGTGTTCATCACCAGCGACGCGCAGCTGCTCCGCTATCCGGCCGCCGCCGTGCGCCCGCAGGGTCGGGCCGCGGCCGGGATGGCTGGCATCCGGCTGGCGCCGCGAGCCAGCGTGATCTGGTTCGGCGCGGTGGAGCCCGCTGCCGGCGACGCGCCTGCGCCCGTGGTGGTGACCGTGGCCGGCAGCGCTGGCGCGCTGCCCGGGGCGTCCGCGACGACCGTCAAGGTGACCCCGTTCGCCGAGTTCCCCGCCAAGGGCCGGGCGACCGGCGGCGTGCGCTGCCACCGCTTCCTCAAGGGTGAGGATGCCCTCGTCCTGGCCTGGGCCGGACTAGGGCCGGCCCACGGCGCCACCGAGGCCGGCGCTCCGGTGGACCTCCCGCCGCCCGCCGGCCGGCGGGACGGCTCGGGCGAGCGGGTCCGGCACCCGCTGGCCGCGATCGGCGGCACCGCGGGCTAGCGGCTGGCAGCCTGGGCCGCGCCGTGCCAGGATCCGGTGGTGACCGACTCCTGGCCGCCGATCTGGCTGCTGGCCGAGGGGGACCTGACCGTGCGGTCCGCGCCGCTCCGGCCACGAGTCGGAGGTGCCTGGCTCGTCGCGTGGCGGCACGAGGAGGGCCTGCTCCGGCGGACCCCGCTGCCGGCTGACAGCACCGGTGTCATGCAGACCAGCGCGGACGCGTCGTGGTTGCACGGCTTCCTGGACCGGCTGGCAGCGACCGGCTTTCCCGCGCCGCGGCCGTTCCCGGCATTCGGCGGTCGTTCGTGGACGACCGGCGGCGGATCCCTGTGGCAGCTCGTCTCGTTCCTGCCCGGCCAGGTGATCGGCTGGGCGTCCGCGCCGTCGCTGACGGAGGTCGGCATGCTGCTGGGCCGCTATCACGTCGCGGCCGCCGCGCTCGCGCCGGTCGCCCAGCGTCCCGCCGCGCTGCCGCTCGCCCACGTGCCCGCGATCCTGCTATCCGGGCAGGTCGAGGCTGCGGGGGTCGGCCCGGATCAGGCAGCCGAGATCAGGAGCCTGGCTGCGGGCCTGGCCACTGACCTCGCCAGCGCCGACCAGGCGAGCACCGGCCGGCTGGTCATCCACGGCGACTTCACCTGTCACAACGTCCTTGCCGCTGGCGCGCCGCCCGCTGCCGTCGGAGTCATCGACTTCGAGCTCGCACACGCGGAGTCACCGCTGGCCGACATCGGATACGGCTTGTGGCGTAGTGGCCGCCCGCATCAGGACGCGGCCTGCGTCGACGCGTCGCGCGTGGCGCAGTTCGTGCGGGGGTACGCCAGCGTGCGCGCGATTCCAGCGGACCAGGCTGCGCTGATCGCCGTCTACCTGCGTGGTCGTGGCCTGCAGATGATCGCCAAGCGGGTCCGCGCCGGCCAGCCGGAGACAGGCATGCTGGCCCAGGTCAGCTGGCTGAGCGCGCAGCGTGAGGCCCTGGCCGAGATCTGTGCCCGAGCCTGCTGAGAGTCAATCGCGGGCCGACTCGGCCCCCCGCCGACCGGTGCGGAGGCATGCGGACCGGTCCAGACCTCTGGCGGCAGAGTTTCCGCACCCGCGGTCGGCTACGGGTGCTGAGCGGCCGGGTTATCCGGACGCGCGCACGCCTTCCGGGCTGCGACCGCCTCCGCCCAGCGGGCTGATCCAGAGCGCGGCTCCGACAGCCGCGCCGACCACCACCGTCACCAGCAGGTCGATCAGCCAGGTATACGACCCGTGCAGCGCGTACACCTGATCAGTTCCGCCCGGATACCGAACCGGGATGACCGAGCCGGGACCGTCACCCGCGGGCAGGGTGCCGCCGTAGGCCAGCCCGCTGATCACGGCGCCCTGGCCGGAGCGGAACGTGCCGACCCACTGACAGCCGACCTTCGACGAGCACACCCGCTCGCTGACGACGAAGCTGCCGATCATCCCCTGTCCGCGCGCCGCCTCGATGGCCGGGACGAGGCCGAACGACAGCGCGGTAATCGCCGCGGCGACGACGGCGCCCGTCACCGCGATGCCGAGGTGCTTCAGCCGGAGGTGGCGCCGCCGCGCGGCGTCCTCCCGTGACCGGAGGACCGCGCGCAGCCTCCGCTCGTCGTGATGCGAGAGACCGGCGCCGGCCAGCTCGGTGCGCGCTTGTTCCGCCTGCCGACGTCCAACCTTGGCTGACCCGGCGGACCTGGCCGAACGGTGACTACGCGAGGTCATCGGCAACATCCCTGGTTCCCTACGCAGATGCTAGGCGCGCGGAAAAACGGGGCGCTAACGGATTTCGGTCTGCGCGCGGCTGGCGGCCGGCAAGTCAGAGTGCGCTGAGAGCACGGCTGCGGGCGGCCGGCAGTCCGGTTGCGGAGGCTGATCGTGGACGGCAGCCGCACCGTGCGGCGGCCGTCGAAGAAGGAGGAACCAGATGGCTTCCAGAATGAGCGGACGAGCCCGGCGGCTGATCATCACGGGCATCGTGGCCGCTGGGGTGGGCGCGGCGGGGACCGGCGTGGCGCTGGCAGCGACGGGGGGCGCCGCGACGACCGGGACGACGCTGGTGCGCACCACGTCGTCGTCGTCCGGGGCCAGCTCGTCGGCTGGCGCCAGCTCGTCGCCCGCACCCACGCCGACGAGCACGCACAGCTGCCCGAACATGAACGGCGGCACGCCCGCACCGAGCAGCTCGAGCAGCTCCAGCAGCTCGAGCACGTCGTAAGGGACGCAGCCAGGCGGCGCCGCGCGCGCCAACCCCCAACCGCGCGGCGCCGTCTCCGTCCGACAGCTCAGGCGTCGATGCGAGACGGGTCGAGCTCGGTGGCGCCGGCCGCGATGAACTCCCGTCGCGGGCCGACGTCGGTGCCCATGAGGAGGTCGAACATGGAATCAGCCGCCTGCGCGTCCTCGACCCTGATGCGTCGCAGCACCCGCCGCCGCGGGTCCATCGTGGTCTCGGCGAGCTGGTGGGCGTCCATCTCGCCGAGGCCCTTGTAGCGCTGCGGATCCTTGAACCGCTGGCCCTTGCGCTCGAGCTCGAGCAGCGTCCGGCTCAGCTCGGCGTCGCTGTAGGTGTACAGGTACTTCGCCTGGCCCTTGCGCGGGCTCGTCAGCTCGATCCGGTGCAGCGGCGGCACGGCGGCGAACACCCGGCCCGCCGCCACCATGGGCCGCATGTACCGGTAGAACAGCGTGAGCAGCAGGGTGCGGATGTGCGCGCCGTCGACGTCGGCGTCCGCCATGAAGATCACGCGTTGGTACCGGGCCGAGTCGAGGTCGAACGCGCTCCCCGAGCCGGCGCCGATCACCTGGATGATCGCGGCGCACTCGGCGTTCTTGAGCATGTCGGACAGCGACGCCTTCTGCACGTTGAGGATCTTGCCCCGGATCGGGAGCAGCGCCTGGAACTCCGAGTCCCTGGCATTCTTCGCGGTGCCGAGGGCCGAGTCACCCTCGACGATGAACAGCTCACTGCGGTCATCGGCCGATCGGCAGTCGACAAGCTTGGCCGGCAGCGCCGAGGTCGCCAGCGCCGACTTGCGTCGCTGGTTCTCCCGGTGCTCGCGGGCGGCGATCCGGGTCTTCGCGGCCGAGACGACCTTGTCCAGCACGGCCCTGGCTTGCGCCTTGCTGCCCCGGACCCGGCCCTCGAGGAAGTTGCCGAGCTCGGCAGCCAGGACCTGGCTCACGATCTTCGAGGCTGCGGGCGTGCCCAGGACCTCCTTGGTCTGACCCTCGAACTGCGGCTCAGGCAGCCGGACGGAGATGATCGCCGTCAGGCCCTCGAGTACGTCCTCCTTGATCACCGGGTCCTCGCCGGCCTTCAGCAGCCGGGCCGCCTTGAGCTGCTCATTCAGGGTCCGGACCAGCGCGCGCTCGAATCCGGTGACGTGGGTGCCGCCCTTCCCGGTCGGGATGACGTTGACAAACGACCGGACCGTGGTGTCGTATCCGGTATCCCAGCGCAGCGCCACGTCCACGTCGAGCTGGCGCTCGACCTCTGTGGGGGTCAGGTGGCCGGCGTCGTCGAGCACCGGCACGGTCTCGGTGAACTGGCCGCTGCCGGCGATGCGGAGCACATCGGTGACGGGCTCGCCGGGCGACAGGTGCGCGCAGAACTCGCTGATGCCGCCGGCGAACCGGAACTCCGCAGACCGGCCCGCCGGACCGTCGGTCGCCGTGACCGCGTCGGCATCCGCCGCCTCGTCCGCGTCGGCTCTGGCCGGACGTTCGTCCCGCACCGTGATAGTGAGCCCGGGCACCAGATAGGCGGTCTGCCGGGCCAGCTGGGCCAGCCAGGAGAACCGCCAGTCGGCACCCGGTACGAAGATCTGCCGGTCCGGCCAGAACCGGATCCTGGTGCCGGTCACCGTCCTGGCCAGCTTGCGGCCCTTGTCCAGCCCCGATCGCAGCGTGAACGGCGCGGCCGGGCCGTCCCCGTCGAACCGGCCGGGTATGCCGCGCCGGAAGCTCATCGACCACTCGTTGCCGGCCTTCTCGACGGAGACATCCAGCCGCGCCGACAGCGCGTTCACCACCGACGCGCCGACCCCGTGCAACCCGCCCGACGCGGTGTACGAACCACCGCCGAACTTCCCGCCCGCGTGCAGCCGGGTCATGATCAGCTCGACGCCGGGCAGCCCGGTCCTGGGCTCGTTGTCGACGGGGATGCCGCGCCCGTTGTCGCACACCTCCGCCGAGCCGTCAGCGTGCAGGGTGACGTCGATCCGCGTGCAGGCGCCTGCCAGCGCCTCGTCGACGGCGTTATCGAAGATCTCGCCCAGGCACTGGGCCAGGCCCCGGCCGTCGGTCGAGCCGACATACATGCCGGGACGCTTGCGGACGGCGTCCAGGCCCTCGAGCACGGTGAGATGGCGCGCCGTGTATCCGTCCGCCGGCGGGTCGGCCGGGCCGGCCGATCTCGCGGCGCCCGGCCGGCCAGCCGATGCTCGGCCGGCCCGGCCGCCGTTCGTCGGGGCCGTGCGGGCGGGTGCTGTGCTGAGGGCAGTCACAACGGCTCCCTGGGCTGGACACGATGGAGGGCCTTAAGGCAGGGTAGCCGCGATCCGGCGCAGCTTCGCGCCACCACGCCGAGCGACATATAACGCTGAGATCTATAAATCGCTTGTATCTGGACGAATACCGCGCCAGACCCGCGGCCCGGCATACCGGATGTTCGCCTTCGGCATACTCCGGCCCCGCGGGGGATGACAAACGGCGGGCCCGAGTGTTGTGATGCTTAAGAGATCACAAGCTGGACGGGTTGTCGGCGGGGTTGCCGTCAGCGCCGGGTTTGCGGGCACCGGAACCCACCGGCACCGTCCCGAGAGTCGAGGAGGCGCCTTATGACCGGAGCGATAGCCCCCACGAGGCCACTGAGCGCCCTTGACCTGTGTGACCGTTGCGGGGCTCCTGCATATGTACGTGTCCTGCTGCCCGGTTCGGGCGAGCTGCTGTTCTGCGCCCATCACAACCGCAAGCACGCCGACGCGCTCGCGAAGATCGCTGTCGAGATTCAGGACGAGACTGGCAGGCTGCTGACCAAGCCCGGCGACACCGACTCCTGACTTCCACGAGACGCCCCCTGGCCGGCTGAGCCGCGCCAGGGGGCGTTTTGCTGCCCGTGGTGTGGGCTTAGTCCAGGTAGTCGCGGAGTACCTGGGACCGCGATGGGTGCCGCAGCTTTGACATGGTCTTGGACTCGATCTGGCGGATCCGCTCCCTGGTCACGCCGTAGACCTTGCCGATCTCGTCCAGCGTCTTGGGCTGGCCGTCGGTCAGGCCGAACCGCATCGAGACCACGCCCGCCTCGCGCTCGGACAGCGTGTCGAGCACGGAGTGCAGCTGCTCCTGGAGCAGCGTGAAGCTGACCGCCTCGCCGGGCTGGATCGCCTCGGAGTCCTCGATCAGGTCACCGAACTCGCTGTCGCCGTCCTCACCCAGCGGCGTGTGCAGCGAGATCGGTTCCCGGCCGTACTTCTGTACCTCGATGACCTTTTCCGGAGTCATGTCGAGCTCGGCGGCGAGCTCCTCGGGTGTCGGCTCACGGCCGAGGTCCTGCAGCATCTGCCGCTGCACCCTGGCCAGTTTGTTGATCACCTCGACCATGTGCACCGGGATCCGGATCGTCCGTGCCTGGTCAGCCATCGCCCGGGTGATGGCCTGGCGGATCCACCAGGTGGCGTACGTGGAGAACTTGTAACCCTTGGTGTAGTCGAACTTCTCCACCGCGCGGATCAGGCCCAGGTTCCCTTCCTGGATCAGGTCGAGGAACAGCATGCCGCGGCCGGTGTACCGCTTGGCTAGCGACACCACGAGCCGGAGGTTCGCCTCCAGCAGGTGATTTTTGGCGCGCCTGCCGTCGTCGGCGATCCACTCGAGGTCCAGCCGGACTTCCGTGCGCAGCGAGCTGGGGGCCTCGGCGAGCTTCTCCTCGGCGAACAGGCCCGCCTCGATCCGCTTGGCCAGTTCCACCTCCTGCTCGGCGTTGAGCAGCGGGACCTTGCCGATCTGCTTGAGATAGTCCTTGACCGGGTCGGACGTGGCGCCGGCGACCGCCACCTGCGCGGCCGGCAGATCCTCGTCGTCGTCGCCGTAGACGAACGCCTCGTCGTCGGACTCCTCGGCCGCGCCGGCGCCGGGCACCGGCACCACGGTGCCGTTCGCGACGGCCAGGACGGTGATCTCGCCGCCCGCCACGCCCGCGAGCGCGTCCGGCTCACCAAGATCGCCGTCGGCGGTCAGATCCTCGGCGTCCGCCTCATCGGCCTCCTCGGACTCGAGCGACTCCAGCTCCTCGAGCTCGGCGTCCACGTCCAGGTAGGCAACGTCGGCCAGATCGGGGTCGTCGACGTCGATGTCCGCTACATCCGAAAGATCGGGATCGGCATCCAGGCTTCCTGCCTCGCCGAGATCCTGGTCCTGATCCAGGTCGGCGTCTGCCGTCAGCTCGGCCTCGGCCGTCACGTCCATGCTCCCGCTGTCACGATGCTCTCCCCTGCCCGGAAGCTCACTGGCGCCCTTCTTTCCCTGCCTGCCCTTGACGCCCGCCGGGCCGGGCCCGGTCCGCCTGCGCCTGGCACCTGCCTGCACCTCTTCCTCGGCACCTGCGCTGGTCACGCTCGCCGTGCCGGAAGCCTCGGCCGCCCCTGGTGCGGACTTGCGGTTGCGGCCGCCGACCGGCCGCCTGGCGGATGGCACCGCGTCCGCAACGCTATCGCCCGGTACGAGTGCTATCGGCTGGTCCGCCGATGCCTTGCCGTCGGCCGGACCGCCACGGGCCTGCTGCGGTACGCGTGCGCTCCGCGTCGACGGCCGAGACTGCCGCCGTGCCGCTGAGCCTGCAGCGCTTGCCACCGCGGTCACCCCTTCCCTAGCTGGACGGCACTCGCAGGCGACACTGCCACCTCTCCGGCATCCCTCATGCTGAGTTTCGGGCTCCGCCGCGCCAGCCCGGCTGCGCCGACTGGGCCGTAAGCCCGGACGCCGCGCAACAAGCGCCCGTCATGCCCGAGGTCCTCTCCCGCCCACCACACTAGGCGCACTGCCGGTGTAGGTCGTACCGTTACGCCGCGAGCGCCGCGGCGGCCCGGCCCGAACCAGGCGCGCCAAGTCCGACAGCACAACCCCGGGAATGGTACCCGCATTCCTCATACCCTCCCCTTTCGCGCCGAACCGGCACGCCGACGGCCGCTGGCCGCTCGCCCCTCGGCCGGCACGTGCAACACCAGCACCGTGACGTCGTCATCCTGCTCGTACCCGGTGAGCATCCGGTCTACGAGGTAATTCAGCAGCTGACCGGGATCATCGGCGGCCTCCGGCGGGGCTTGCCCGGCGACGGTAACCAGTTCCTCCAGCCCGGCATCCAGGCCTCGTTTGCGGTTCTCTACCAGCCCATCGGAATACAGCACGGCGGTGTTGCCCGGCGGCAGCTGGAACGCGTACTGCCGGCGCGGGCTCGCCCAGCCGAGCGGCGTGCCCGCCTCGGCCGAGTCGAGCCGCGGCGGCTCGTCCGGTGACAGCAGCAGCGGCGGCAGGTGACCGGCGTTTCCGGCCACGCCATCGCCGGTCAGCGGATTCACGACCAGGTATGCGACGGTCGTGACCTGCTCGGCGAGCTCGGTGGCGAGGAACAGCCGGTCGAGCCCGGCGAGCACGGCGGCCGGCCGTGGATCCGTCAGCGCGAGCGCGCGCAGCGCGTTCCTGACCCGGCCCATCCCGGCGGCGGCGGTCAGCCCCTTGCCCATGACATCACCGGTCGCGACGGCGAGGCGGCCGTCAGGAAGCCGGAACGCGTCGTACCAGTCACCGCCGATCTCCATGTTCCTGGTCACCGGCAGGCACTTCGCCGCCAGGATCATGCCAGGAACGGTGGGCAGCGTGTCCAGCAGCAGGCTGCGCTGGAGCGTCTCGGCCGTCGTGTGCTCGCGCTCGTACAGCAGCGCGCGCTCCAGCGCGAGCGCGCACTGGCCCGCCAGCGCTTCGAGGAACACGCGCTCTTCCTCGGTGATCTGGCGGGGCCGGCTGAAGGAGAACCGCAGGGCGCCGAGCGAGGCGCCGGACGACAGCAGCGGGAGCCCGACCCAGGCGCTTTCGTCGGTGTAGGTCAGGAACAGGCTCGCATCGATGCCGTCGGCCTCGAAATGCCTGCGCAGGGCTTCAGGGCTTTCCAGGAGCACGGGCTTGCGCGTGCTGATAGCCGACGTCATGACGCTGGCCGCCGAGAGCGGGATGTCGCCGCCGACGGTGCCAGGACCCTCAGGCAGGCCACCAGGGTTGATGGTGTGCAGCGACAACCGCTCCGTGTCGAGGATGGCGACCGCCGACCGTTCGGCCCCGATGGCCGAGCGGCCCACCTCGGTGATGACCTGCACCACCTGATCGACCGTCAGGGCCTCGGCGAGCATCGAGGTGGCCTGCTGAAGCCGGGCGGTGCGCAGCGCGGCGGCAGACAGCTGCTCGGTCAGCCGGCCCCGCATCTCTTCCGCCTCGCGCTGCGCCGTGACGTCGGTGCTCGCACCCATCCACTCGATGATTTCGCCGTCCCGCTCGATCGGCACGGCGCGCACGTCGTAGTGCTTGTAGGAGCCGGTCCGGCTGCGAATCCGATACCGGCCGTCGAACACCTTCCCGGACCGCACGCAGTCGCGCCACGCCGCCTCGACTCGATCCCGGTCGTCGCTGTGGACCGCCGCCAGCCAGCCCTGGCGCCGGTACTCCTCGGCGGTCTGGCCGGTGATCGACCGCCACTCGGGCGAGTCCTCGGCGATCTCGCCGTCGGGCGTGGTCACCCAGACGACCTGAGCGCCGGCCTGGACCAGCGACCGGTACCGTTCCTGGGCCCGGCGCAGCGCGTCCTCGCTGCTGCGCAGTGCCTCGGCAGCCTCGTGCTGGGCAGTGGTGTCGACGGCGATGGCCGCCACACCGCCAACCTCGCCGTCGGACGACGGGAACCAGGAGAACGCCCAGTAGCGCACGGCGGAATCCCGCCCGTTGCCCGGCCCCGCCACGCCGGTGACCGCGTGCTCGGTCAGTGCTGCGGGCCGCTCGCCAGCGGCAACCGCGCGGACCGCCGCCGCCGCGACAGCCGCCAGATCGGGCGGCCAGACCTCGGCGGGTGTGCGGCCGGGCTCGGCAGCTTCCGGGCCGCCCGACACCGCCGCCATGGCCTTGTTCAGCCGCAGCAGCCGACCGTCGGGGCCCAGGAAGGCGAACCCGACCGGCGCCTCGAGCAGCAGCGACGACAGCAGCGCGGCGTCGCTCACCTCCAAGCCGGGCGGCCGCGGGCGCGGCACGGACGTGCCCGTGCTCATCGCTGGCACCCCGCGAATGGCCGGCCGTGAGCCATGAAGCCGCTCCTTCCCGCTCACTGCGGACACAAGAAGGCTAGCGGCAACTGCGAGTAGACGAACGAAGCCAGCGACAACTGGCCCTCATCGCGGCCGGGATGGGCGGCCGCGTCAGCCACTGTTCGCGCTGGTCTGCGGCAGTGCGGAGGCGGTCGCGGGGGGCTCGAGCGGGAAGTGGCACGCGACGAGCTGGCCGGCTTGGGCGCGCGGGCGCAGCGGCGGTTCCTGCTGCGCGCAGATGTCCTCCGCGAGCGCGCACCTGGTCCGGAACCGGCACCCTGACGGCGGGCTGGTGGCCAGTGGCAGGACCGACGCCGGGCGCACCGCCGGTCCGCCGGCGGCGACCTGGCCGGTTATCGCCGGGACAGCGGCGATGAGCCCCGCCGTGTACGGGTGCGCCGGCGCGCTGCAGACGGCCTCGGCCGACCCCACCTCCACCAGTTTGCCGAGGTACATCACCCCGATCGTGTCGGCCATGTACCGCACGACCGACAGATCGTGCGAGATGAAAAGGTAACTGAGCTCGTACTGGCGCTGCAGCTTGCGCATCAGGTTGAGGATCTGGGCCTGCACCGACACGTCCAGGGCGGACACCGGCTCGTCGGCGACGATCAGCGCGGGACGCTGGATCAGCGCCCTGGCCAGCGCCAGCCGCTGCCGCTGACCGCCGGAGAAGTCCCGGGGGAAGCTGCCGGCCGCCTCCGGCGGCAGGCCCACCTCGTCCAGGATCCTGGCCACGTGACGGCGGTGGCCGCGGCGGCGCACGGTCTTCTGGATCGCCAGCGGCTCGCTGAGAATCGAGCGGACCCGCATCCGGGGGTCGAGGGACGCGAACGCGTCCTGGAACATCAGCTCGATGCCCGGCCGGTGGGAGCGCAGCTCGCGGCGGGTCAGCCTGGTCAGGTCGGTGCCCCGGAACTCGATGGCGCCGGCATCGGCCCGCTCGAGACCCACCAGCAGCCGGGCGACGGTGGTCTTGCCGCAGCCGGACTCGCCCACCAGGCCAACGGTCTCCCCCGCGGTCAGCTCGAAGCTCACGCCGGCCACCGCGCTCACCGTGCCGACGCGCCGGCTGACCAGCCCACTGGCCACCGGGTAGTCCTTGACCAGGCCGGAGACCCGCAGCAGCGGCGCCGACCCGGACCTGGACCTGGCCAGGCCCGGCCGAGCCGGGCGACCGGCCGCGGCGCCGTCTGCCGCCGTCCAGGCGCTGACGCGGCGCGTACCCGTCGCCGGACCGCCGGTCAGCGCGCCGACCGGGAAGAAGCAGGCGTAGAGGTGGCCCGGATGCTCGCCGTCCAGGATGGGCTCGTGGCCGGTGCACCAGTCCCTGGCATACCGGCAGCGCGGCGCGAAGCTGCAGCCCACCGGCCGCTCGGTGAGCGCAGGCGGCCG
>JASHPF010000313.1 GCA_030038295.1 Streptosporangiaceae bacterium | reverse complement strand
CCGGTGATCGTGTGCGCTTCGAGCACCTCGGCGATCGCCGCCAGCCTCGCCGCTACCGGGTCATGGCCGGCCACCTGGCGGATTTCCAGCGTGATGAAGGCGGTCACCCCGAAACCGAGCGCCGCAGGATCGACGTCGGGACCGTACCCGGTGATGACGCCGCGTGCGCGCAGCCGGTCCAGCCGGGCCTGGACCGTCGCCCTGGCAACGCCCAGCCGCCGGGATGCCTCCAGCACGCCTACCCGCGGCTCGGCCGCGAGCAGCTCGATCAGGCGGGCGTCAAGCTTGTCGATCACGATGCGCTCCCGTCGCAGGGCATGCTGCCCAGTGGGCCGCCGTGCCGACTTGGCAGGAATATACAAGTTGCCCACTCATCTGGGCTACGGTTGCGCATCTTGACTCCCGAAGTCGATCCTGCCTATGAGGTTGACGCGTACGAAGGCGACGACTGGAGGCGTGCGATGGCAGCGCAAGCGCAGGCAACGGCGACCAATACGGACGAGTTCCCCGTCACCGGCATGGATGCGGTGGTCTTTGCCGTGGGCAACGCCAGGCAGGCCGCCCACTTCTATTCGACGGCGTTCGGGATGCGGTGCGTCGCTTACCGCGGGCCGGAAACCGGCTGCCGGCACGAAGCCGCCTATGTCCTGGAGTCAGGGACCGCGCGCTTTGTCGTCCGTGGCCCCGTCCGTGCGGGCACCGCGCTCGGCGAGCACGTTGCCGCGCACGGCGACGGGGTGCTCGACCTGGCAATCGGCGTGCTGTCCGCCGAGGAAGCCTATTCTTACGCGGTCGCCCACGGCGCGACAGGCCTGGTCGAGCCCGAGGTCACCGAGGATGCGTACGGCAAGGTCGTGCTCGCCGCGATCGCCGCCTACGGCGACACCAGGCACACCCTCGTCGAGCGCAGCAACTACAGCGGGCCGTACCTCCCTGGCTACGTCCCCGCCGAGCCGCTGGTGGCCCCGCCGTCCCGGCCGTTCTTCAGCGCCATCGACCACTGCGTCGGGAACGTCGAGCTCGGCAGGATGGACGAGTGGGTGGCCTTCTACCAGCGGGTCATGGGCTTCACCAACATGAAGGAGTTCGTGGGGGACGACATCGCAACCGAGTACTCGGCCCTGATGAGCAAGGTGGTCGCCGACGGCGAGCGCAAGGTCAAGTTCCCCATCAACGAGCCCGCCATCGGCAAGAAGAGGTCCCAGATCGACGAGTACCTGGAGTTCTACGGCGGACCGGGCGTCCAGCACGTCGCGCTGGCCACCGACGACATCGTGGGCGCCGTGCGCGGCATGTCCGCGGCGGGCGTGGAGTTCCTCGGCACGCCCGACAGCTACTACGACACGCTCGGCCAGTGGGTTGGCGACACCCGGGTGGCGCTCGACGAGCTTCGCGAGCTGCGGATCCTGGCGGACCGCGACGAGGACGGCTACCTGCTGCAGATCTTCACCAAGCCGGTCCAGGACCGGCCCACGGTGTTCTTCGAGCTCATCGAGCGGCACGGCTCGCTGGGCTTCGGCAAGGGCAACTTCAAGGCGCTGTTCGAGGCGATCGAGCGAGAGCAGGCCAGGCGCGGCAACCTGTAGCGGCAGCAGGGGCCGGGTCACCGCTCCGCCTGCCGTCGCGCGCCGCGCCCGGCTTGGCCGGCCGGGGCGAGTAGGGCAGGGCGCGGCGCGATACCGCCAGGCCCGAATACAGTGGGTACCGGGCGGGACCACCCTGGACCCGCTGGCGCGCCACGGGCGGCTCGGCTTGGCCGACCGCACCGAGGGGCCACCGTCAGGACGACCGGGATGACGCAGCAGAACGAGACCGAGCACGAGACCGCTGGGCCAGCGCGGCCGGCGACGGGGTCCCAGCCTGCGCCTCTGGCGTCCCCGCCGCCCCCTCCGGCGCCCCCGCCTGCAGAGGCAGCTCAGCCGGCGCAGCAGCCGGCGCCGGTGTTCCCGTCGCCGTATCTCGATGGCGAGGCGATGCCGCAGGCTTATCTGGCCCCGCCGCAGCCAGGTCAGCCTCGGTACGGCAGCGCGCCCGCACCGAGCGGACGCCCGTTCGGCGGCGGCCCGCCCCAGTACGGCCAGCCCGGAAGTGCCCGCCCCGTCGGCGCGAGGGCCGCGGCCGCCCGGCGCGACCCGGCCCTCGCCTCGCCGTGGTACCGGCTGGTCGCCTCGACGCTCGACTGGATCATCATCATCGTGGTGTCGGTGATCGCGTTCTGGTCGCCGCTGTCGCAGATCGCGCGCGAACTCCAGGCGATCGCCACCCGGTACCCGGACCTGACGTCGCCTGCCGCGCAGGCCGCGCTCAACAGCGTCTCCAGGGATCCCGCGAACCAGCGCGCGCTGGTGTACTGGTTCCTGAGCATGTTCGGGATAGCGCTGGTTTACTACTGGGTCCAGCAGGCCGCCTGGGGTGCCACGATCGGCAAGCGGGCGCTCGGCGTCCGCGTCGTGCGCGCCGCGGACCGCTCCAGGATCGGGATCCGGCAGGCTGGCATCAGGACCGTCGCGTTCCTCGCCGGCCCGGCCATCCTGATGCTGCTGGTCAGCCCCATCAACTACGTGGGCGCGGCGCTGTGGGCTGCCGACGCGGGCCTGCCGCTGCTGGACTCGCAGGCCCAGGCCCTGCACGACAAGCTCGCTGGCACGGTAGTAGTCCGGCAGCGGTGGCTTGACGAGCGGTCAGCCGGCCCGCAGTCCTGGTAGCGCCGGCCTCGCCGGGCGCCCGCGGCCGTCGGCCGTCAGTCGAACAGCAGCGTGTAGCCCGACTTGCGCAGCTGGGTGATCACTGAGTCGGCGTGTTCCGGCCCCCTGGTCTCCAGGTGCAGGCTGACCTCCACCTCGTCCACCCGCAGGTCGCCGGTGACCCGCGCGTGGACGACGTCCAGCACGTTGGCGCCGAGCGCGGCGAGCTCCATCAGCAGCGTCGCTAGCGCGCCCGGCTGGTCGGGCAGCGTGCACCGGAAAGCAAGGAAACGGCCGGCGGCCGCCAAGCCATGCCGCAGGACTTTGGACAGCAGCAGCGGGTCGATGTTGCCGCCGGACAGCACGATGACGACCGGCGGCTCGAACAGCGCCGGGTGTTCCAGGATCGCCGCCACGCCGGCCGCGCCGGCCGGCTCGACGACCTGCTTGGCGCGCTCGAGGCAGAGCAGGAGCCCGCGAGAGAGGTTCTCCTCCGATACCGTGACGATGCCCGCGCGGAGGCTGGTCAGTACCGCCGTCGGCAGCTCGCCGGGCCGCGCCACGGCGATCCCGTCCGCCATCGTGCGGGCCGGCGTCACGCTGACCGGTCGGCCCGCTGCGATGGAGGCTGGCATCGGCGCGACGGCCTCCGCCTGCACGCCGATCACGCGCGCCGCCGGAACGACGGCGCTGGCCGCGATCGCGATTCCGGCCGCCAGACCGCCGCCGCCGACCGGCACCACGATCGTGCGCACCTCGGGGCACTGCTCGGCGATCTCCAGACCCACGGTGCCCTGTCCGGCGACCACGTCGGGGTGGTCGAACGGATGGATGAACACCGATCCGGTCTCGGCAGCCAGTTCCTGCGCTCTGGTCAGAGCGTCCTCGACCGTGGCGCCGTGCAGCACCACCTCGGCTCCGTACGACCGGGTCGCCGCGACCTTGGGCAGCGGCGCGGCGGTCGGCATCACGACCGTTGCCTTCGCGCCGAGCGCGAAGGCGGCGAGCGCCACGCCCTGCGCGTGATTGCCCGCGCTGGCGGCCACGACGCCACGGGCCCGTTCCGCGGCGGCGAGCCGGGCGATCCGCAGGTACGCCCCGCGCACCTTGAACGACCCCCCGCGCTGCAGGTTCTCGCATTTCAGCAGCACCGGCCCGCCGACCAGGACGGACAGCGCGCTCGACTCCAGCAGCGGGGTCTGCCGGATCACGGGCTCCAGTGTGGCGTGCGCGGCGAGCACGTGGTCGGGCCCGACCGCGGCTGCCGTCTCCGCGGGGCTGCCGCCAGAAACCCGCTGGCGCGGGGACGGGCTCGCGGGTGGCACCGATGACGTCACGTCTGAATTGTGACACTTCCCCGTCGGTTGCAGGGGCCCGGCCTCCCGCCCCTGAGATCAGTCGCCTGCCCAGTAGCGGTCGGCCGCGAGGATGAGCGCGGCGGCGCCGACCAGGCCGGCGTTCTGGCCGAGCGCCGCTGGGACCACGGTCACGTTGCGGGCGAAGTCGAGCCTGGCGTGCGCCCGCAGTGCTTCCTCCAGCGGATCGAACAGCAGCTGTCCCGCCTGCGACAGTCCCCCGCCCACCGAGACGACCTCGAGATCGCACAGGCACGTCGCCGACGCGATGGCGACACCGAGCGCCCGCCCGGCCCGGCTCATCGCGGCGGTCGCGACGGCGTGCCCGAGCGCGCCGTCGCCCGCGAGATCCTTCGCCGTAGCGTCCGGCTGATCGGGCCGCCAGCCCTGCGCCTGGGCCCACTGGACCAGGGCGGGCCCGCGCGCGATCGCTTCGACGCAGCCCCGGCCGCCGCAGACGCAGTCGGGCCCGGTCTCCGGCTCGACCACGACATGCCCCACGTGACCCGCGTTGCCCGACGCACCTTCTACCAGCCGGTCGTCCAGCACGAGGCCGCCACCCACACCAGTCGACACCACCATGCCGAGGACGTTCCTGCGGCCACGGCCTGCGCCGCGCCAGTGCTCCGCCGCCACGAGGCAGATGGCGTCGTTGTGCACCCGGACCGGAATCCCGCCGAGCCGCTCGGCGAGCCTGGTCCGCAGCGGGAACCCGCGCCACGCAGGGATGTTCAGCGGCGACACGACTCCGGCCGGCCACTCCATCGGGCCGCCGCAACCGCAGCCGCAGCCGACCAGCGCATCCGGAGTGACATCGCCGCGTTCGAGGACCTGACTGATGAGCGCGTCGAGGGTACGCCAGAGTTGCTCGGCGTCCAGGCCAACGGGCGTCGGCACCTGCGCCCAGGCGAGCACGCGGCCGGCCGGCTCGACAACGCCAGCGGCGAGCTTCGTACCGCCGATGTCGACCGCGAGCGCCGGGCGGGAATCCTCCATTCGCCCTCCCAAGATGCGAGCGATGCGTGCGCCGACATAGTGTCGAATGGTGCAGCCTACGACCCGGCCCCAGCCAGCCTCTGACCAGCCACCCGCCTCGACGGCGCCGACGATCAGCACACTGGGACAGCTTCGTGCCAGCGGACACCAGCTTCGCACCGTCAAGCAGGAGTTGCGGCACAACCTGCTCGACCGGATGCGCGTCGGCGCCGACGCGTTCCCCGGCATCATCGGCTTCGAGCAGACGGTGCTGCCGCACCTCGAGCGCGCGATCATCGCCGGGCACGACGTGATCCTGCTGGGCGAGCGCGGACAGGGCAAGACCAGGCTGATCCGGACCCTGACCGGGCTGCTGGATGACTGGACGCCGACGGTCGCCGGGTGCGAGATCAACGATCATCCGTACGCGCCGTCCTGCGCGCGGTGTCAGCGCCTCGCCGCGGAACTCGGCGACGAGCTCCCGGTCGTGTGGCGTCCGCGCGGTGACCGGTACGGCGAGAAGCTCGCCACCCCGGACACCAGCGTGGGCGACCTGATCGGCGACATTGACCCGGTCAAGGTCGCCGAGGGCCGGACGCTCAGCGACCCGGAGACCATCCACTTCGGCCTGCTGCCCCGCACCAACCGGGGCATCTTCTGCATCAACGAGCTGCCCGACCTCGCCGAGCGCATTCAGGTCTCGCTGCTGAACGTGCTGGAAGAGCGCGACATCAGCGTGCGCGGCTACGCGCTGCGGCTGCCGCTCGACGTGGTCCTGCTGGCCAGCGCGAACCCGGAGGACTACACCAACAGGGGCCGCATCATCACGCCGCTGAAAGACCGGTTCGGTGCCGAGATCCGCACCCACTACCCGCTCTCCCTCGAGGCAGAGCTGGCGCTGATCGAGCAGGAGTCGCAGCTAGCCTGGGACGGCGCCGATCCCGGCGCGGTCCTGCCCGATCACCTGGTCCAGGTGATCGCGCGGTTCACCCGACTGGTCCGTGCCTCGCCCGCGATCGACTCGCGGTCCGGCGTGTCGGCCCGATTCGCCATCGCCGCCGCAGAGGCGGTGGCCGCGTCTGCGGTACGGCGCGCGGCCATCGCGGGCGAGCCACAGCCGGTGGCCAGGGTCTGCGATCTGCCAGCCGTCGTCAGCACGCTGCGTGGCAAGGTGGAATTCGAGGTCAGCGAGGAGGGGCGCGAGCAGGAAGTGCTTGACCACCTGCTGCGGCGCGGCACCAGCGACACGTTCCGCGCGCTGCTCGGCAACGCGGACCTCAGCGGCCTGCTGGCCAGGTTCAGCGACGAGGGCGTCGTCGAGACCGGTGACCTGGTGCCGGCCGCCGACCTGCTGCGCCGCATCGGCGAGGTGCCGGGCCTGGCGAAGATCATGGAACGGCTGCACATGGCCGGCAGCGAGTCGCCCGGCCAGGCCGCGGCCGCGCTGGAGTTCGCGCTCGAGGGCCTTTACCTCATGCGACGGCTGTCCAAGGACGTGGTCGACGGCGGTGCGGTGTACCGGAGCTGAGCGAGGGAGCCAGTCAAGCGAGTGGAGGTGAGCGCGCGTGCCCGGTTATCGGTACGGTCGCTACGCGGGCGGACCCGATCCGCTCGAGCCGCCCTATGACGTGCGCGGCGCCGTGGACGCGCTGGGCGAGTCCGTGCTCGACGGCACCGACCCGGCGAGCGCGCTCCGCGACCTGCTGCGCCGCGGGCTGTCCGGACACCGGGGGCTGGATGACCTGCTGCGCCGGGTTCGTGAGCGCCAGCGCGAGATCCGTAGCCGCGGTCGCCTGGATGGCATCCTGGACCAGGTCCGCGCGCTGCTCGACACCGCGATCGGCCAGGAGCGTGCCGAGCTGTTTGGCGACCCGGACGACTCGGCCCGGCTCAGGGAGGCAGAGCTCGACGACCTGCCGACCGACACCGCGCAGGCGATCCGGCAGCTCGCCGACTACGACTGGCGCTCGCCCGCGGCCAGGGAGACGTTCGAGCAACTGAAGTCGCTGCTGCGGCGGGAAGTGCTGGACAGCCAGTTCCGCGGCATGAAGCAGGCGCTGTCGGAGCCCGACCCGCAGGTGATCCAGCGGGTCAAGGACATGATGGCCGCGCTGAACAGCATGCTCGAGGCCGACGCCCGCGGTGAGCACACCCAGCAGGACTTCGACAACTTC
>JASHPF010000045.1 GCA_030038295.1 Streptosporangiaceae bacterium | reverse complement strand
CGGGATCCTGTCCCAGGCGGGCTGGACCTCCGGTCCGTCAAAGTTCATCTCCGCCGCCAGGAAGCGCAACCGCTCTGTGACCACGTCCGCGAACGACGGCCGTTTACCCATCTGCCTAGCATCGCATCTGGACGAGCCGGGGAGCGGAGCCAGATCGTGGGAATCGATGACTGTCCGAATGCCTACATGCGCCCAGGCCGCGGCACGCGCTGCGCCGCCGCGGGAGGGCACATGCTCGCAGCATTCCTGACCGGCAGCGTGTGCTCCTGGCTCTCGCCGCCCTCACTGTGGCCCGCCGACGGCTGGTGACATATGCGGCTGCCGCAAGCAGGCGCCGGGTGCGAAATGGCAAGGCTCGAGCGTCTGACAAGGTCAGACGGAACACTGGTTCTTAGGGCCCAGGTCGGGCGGTGAACGCTGCTGTCCAGTTCCCGTTGGCCTCGGTTTCTACTCGGGCTCCGCGCTGGTCCTACTCGATGGCCACTGAGCGGGCAACCAGTCACCGTCTGGGTCTGTGGTTTGCCCGACTTCGATCAGATGACCGTCGGGATCGCGAATGTAGCACCGCTTCTCGTACTGGTGCTGCTTCGGCGGCGTCAGGAACTGAGCACCCCGGGCGCTCCATTCGGCATACACGGCGTCGATGTCTTTGACCCGGATGTTGAGGAAGCTGCTGACCTCGTTGGGGTCGCTCGGCGTCTTGAGGGTCACCTCGGGCTTGTCGTCGGTCGGGCCCCCGCCGGAATTGATGACGATCCAGCTGTTGGCTAGCGCAATATTGGTCGGCACGGGGCCAAAGGCCACCCTGCCACCGAGCACTTCGGTGTAGAAGCGCCGGGAGCGCTCGACGTCGTCCGAGACGATGAAGTGGGTGAGGACGATTCCCTCTGGGGGCGGTGGGAGTTCGGGCATCCGGCACCTCCGGCGATTAGTCCCACACCCCGCGCAACCACGGAGCGTGCGGCCGACCTTACCACGAGTGTGCGTTCGATCTCTTTCCGCTGCCGCCGGGCGATCCTCACAGGCCGATGCTGGTTCGGTCCTCTGGACGTGGAGATTGACCGTCGACCACCTTGGCGGTGCAGGCGATGGCTGGCACGTCGCTGAGCAGTGCCAGCTCGTCGTTGTAGAGATCGGGTTGGCTGGCGCACTCTCATTGGCAAGCTTGCTCAGATGTCCGCGGCCCGGCTTGTCACTCGGCTGCGTTCCGGCACGACGCCAGTGTTCGATTCGGTGAACTCGTCCCGCGACCGCGACGAGGCCGATCGCGGCGGCACTGGGGACTCCTGAGCCGGTCATAGCTATGAGGGCGTCGCGCGGACCGCGGGCGTCGCGCCGGTGTGCGTCGGTCACCAGGAATTGCAGTTCGCTTAGGGACGTCTCTTGCGCAAGATCGCGAAGGCGATGAAACGTGAGGCGATAACGAGCACACCAGCTGCGGCGAGCGCTCCGGGCAGTGCACTAGTAGGGACGGCAGCGGCGACGATGATCGTCACGAGGATGCAGCCATAGACTACGGCGGCAGCCAGCGCGACCCGTCTGTTGCGCAGCATCCGGCGAGCAGGCGACGGCAACGCCCGGATACGCGCTGCAGCCACTATGACGCTGAGCAGCGCAATGGCAGTAAGCCCTGTGACGGCGAGCGACCGCGAGCCATGCGAGTTGAACGTGATGGCCACTAGCGCCCAGGTGGCGAGCGTCGCAAGGTATATGACTCGCGCGATCATGCTTCGGACGGCGACCTCAACGTTGTTGCCAAATATGGCCACGCCTGGTGCCGAGCCCGCCGCGCGGATGAAGTGATCTGCGGCCCGGGGCGCGTTCCGCTTCCTCAGGCTGATCCGGCCAAGCTCGTTGAGCGCGCGGCTGTGCGTCGGGTCTATCGCAAGCACACGCTCCTGGTAAGCCCGCGCCTTCTTCCATTCCTCTCGCGCGAAGCTGACCAGGCCGGACACGTAGTACACCTCGGCCTCGTCCGGCGCCAGCCTGCGCGCGGTGGCAGCGGCGCGCTCCGCCTGGTTGAACTCCACCTCCGTGGCCAGCGCAGCCTGGGCCAGGCAGGCCCATGCCCGCCACTCATTCGGCGCTAGCCTGCACGCCTCACTGGCGGCGCTCACAGCCGCCCGCGAGTTTCCCAGATGCACTTGGGCGTTGCTGACCAGCCGGTGCGGCCATTCATCTGAAGGCGCGGCGGCAACAGCCCGGCCTGCTGCGTCCGCCGCGTCCTGGTACCTCCCGGCGCCGAGATGGGCGGCAGCGAAAAGAGACCAGGCGCGGCTGTCATCCGGCTGGGCCGCGACAACCTGGGCCAGCAGGCCCGCTGCCTCGTCGTGCCGCTTGACCTGCAGCATCGCCTGAGCCCGCGCCAGATCGTTCGGGATCTGTTTCACAGCAAGCGATGCTTACGCAGGTAGACGGCAAGGTCGTCGTAGACGCCGCCCTCGTTGGCGAACCGGGCGACATTGCGCGCAGTTTCGAACCACGGGCCCAGCGACGGCCGCAGCTCGCCGATGGCTGCTTCTACGTCACTTTGGCCGATCATCCGCGGTGTTTCCAACCGGACCGAGTCCATTAGGGCATGCTCGGCCGCTGTATCGCAGATATGGGCGATGTCAGCGCCGGAGTATCCATCGGTCAGGCTCGCCAGGCGGGGCAGGTTCACTCCGGCAACGGGCCGCTCGCGCAGGTGGTAGCGGAAGATCGCCTCGCGGGCTTCTTCATCCGGAGGGAGCACCAGCAGGGTGCGATCGAACCGGCCAGGTCGCCGCAGCGCGCTGTCCACATCCCACGGGTGATTGGTTGCAGCCAGCAGGAAGACTCCATCGTTGCTGGCTCTGACATCATCTAGCTCAAGCAGCAGCTGGTTCACGGCGCTGCGCATCGGTGTATTCCGCAGCTGACTCCGTTTCTGGCCCAGGGCATCGACCTCGTCAAGGAACAGCACGCAAGGTGCGTTACGCCGGGCTAGCAAGAACAATTCGTGGATGTTTCGCTCGCTCTGCCCGACGAACATGTCGATGACGTCGGCGAAGGAAACAGCCATAAAGGCTGCACCCAGTTCGCCGGCAACCGCCCGGGCGATGAACGTCTTCCCGCACCCTGGCGGGCCGTACATCAGAAGCCCGCCGCGCAAGGTTTTGCGATACAACCGGCCAAGCTCAGGATTGCGCATCGGAGCGAGGAATGCCGCCTCCAGACGCTGCTTGACCGCAGTCATTCCGGCTACATCAGCCAGCCGGAGACCGGATCGCTCAACATCGAAGGCCCGGGCAGCCGCACTCTCGGCTGCATTCCCCATATCACCCGGCGCGCTATCGACGAACATCGGCGGCAGCACATCAGAAACGTCAGACTCTGCCCGCGCCCAGTCAAACCCAGAACCCGACGAAGCAACTGGCCGCGCGGGCTGTGCTCCTTGATCCTCGTCGGGCGCCGCAGCAGCGGCTCCGCCGGTTCCTCCCAACAGGGCCATTGCTGCCGCGTTCCCTGGGTCACGTTGCAAGATCGCGCCGACTTGCCGGATCATCTCGTCGTTGAACCCGGCCTCCTGCAGCATCGTCGCCAGGTGCAGCCGCAGGGCCAGGTCCTCAGGCATGGCCTCGACCGCTTTGCGCAGGCTCTCAAGCAGCTCGGGCGCAGGGTTCACTTACTAGTCCAATTTGTCACGAACGGCGCGCAGGGGCTGTCACACTGTACGATTCCAGGGCACCCGGCGTCCACAGGGTCCGTGCGAGCTGGCAGCCGGTGCTGACGAGCCAATCATGCTTCCTAGATCAGCCGGCCAGCGAGTAGACGTGTTCCGTCAGGCCTACGACGGGGCGGCCGACAAGCCGAAGCGTCTGTGGCTCCTCCAACCGCGTCGAAGCTGGCCACAAGCGAGGGACTTATCGTCGTGTTGCTTCGCACGCAGCAGAATGCGCCCGTAGGGGTCGTGGTGTTCTTCCCACTCCTGACAGTGACCGAGGATGGCGGCGGCGGCCGGTCGTTGGCGATCGCCGCGAACAACCACGCGTCGCCCATCGTCCAGCCCTGCTCGCCGTGGCTGCGCAGCGTGCTCGCTAAGCCCGGCCACCAGAGTGCATACCTAATGTCGGCGTCCTTTGGGCCATTGTCGTCCGTGAGACTGTGCTGGCAGCTTGTCGAATCTGAGCGAAGCGTTCGTAGCGAAGGTGAGGCGGCCGGCGGAGGCCGCCGGGATAAGGAGTCGTGAGATGACGCAATACCTGATCTCGTTCGGTTACCACGCGATGGACCACATCCCCGACGAGGAAGGGCCCGCGGTGGGCAAGGCGGCGCGCGCGGTGGTCCAGGAAGCCAAGGACGCCGGCGTGTATGTGTTCTCCGGCGGACTAGAAAGCGAGCGGGCGAGCATCGTGGCCACCGACGGGACGGTCACCGACGGCCCCTACCCGGAGACCAAGGAGGTCGTCGGCGGGCTCACAGTCGTCGACGTGACCTCACTCGATGAGGCGCTGGAGTGGGCTGCCAAGATCGCCGTCGCCTGCCGCTGCGCGCAAGAGGTCCGCGTGTTCCAGCCCGGCCCAGACGTCTGATCGAAGGTCCACCGTGGCCGACCTGACGCGGGGCAGTGACTCTGGGGCCGGCCGTGCAGCCCGAACTGCCCCAAGGGAGCTACCACGACAAGGAGAGCAGCTGTGACACATAGTCGGCGTGGATCGGCACGCATCGAGTTCCCGAACGAGCTTGAGGTCCTCATCACACGAGAGTTCGACGCTCCGATCGCTCTCGTCTTCGACGTATTGACGAAGCCGGAGCATGTGAGCATATGGGGCGCTCATCCCTCGGACCCGATGACGGAGTGCTCGATCGACCTGCGCGTCGGAGGGAGCTACCGCCACTCGTTCGTGACGGAGGACGGAACCGAGTGCTCGTTCCGCGGAACCTACCTGGAGGTCAATCCGCCGACCCGGACCGTGGAGACGTGGCTATTCGAAGGTTGGCCGGATGCCGAGGCGGTCGAGACTATGCAGCTGGACGAAACCGACGGAGTGACGACGCTGACAATGCGGCTGGCGTTCCGCGACAAAGCTGGCCGTGACCACTACGCCGCCAGCGACCAGGACGCGGCCGAACTGGCCAGCTCCGACGGGCCGTCGGCCAGCTTCGACGCTATGGAAGAGATCCTCTGGTCACTACTCGACCCAGCCAAAAGTCTCTGAGCAGCTGGAGTTCGAAGCCAGGCTCCTGCCCGTCAAGATCATCACCGAGACCTGATCGAACGGTACCGATTCCTTTCGCTCGGCGGCCAGGTCTACCTGATTGACGGCCCTTGCAGGCGAGAGAATCAGGAGCGAGCACGTGACCGAACTGGATAGAGCCCTGAGCAGCACCTTGGCAGTCCTTCAGAAAGTGCAGCCCGGCGA
>JASHPF010000312.1 GCA_030038295.1 Streptosporangiaceae bacterium | reverse complement strand
ACGATGCCGGTCAGGTTCAGCGGATCGGCCGCGGACAGCCGCGCGATCTCCCCGTTGTGCTGCTGTCTGCGGACGGCCTTGAGCACCTCGACGGCGTCCGGGTGGGCGTATTGCTCGCCGCTGAAACCGGTGACGAACCGGCCGCCACGGATCGTCTCCCTGGCCTCCATCCGCCGGAACGCCCAGAGCACGTCGCGCCACGGCACGGCCAGGCTCTCCCTGGCCACCAGGTCCCGGAAGACGACGCCCCAGCGGGCCGCAAGCTGCTGGGCCACCGCCTCGGCTAGCTCGTCCCGGTCCGCATCGGCGACCGGCGGTGGCAGCAGCGACCAGCGGCCGGACGCGCCGGTGCTGGCCCGAAGACCCTGCCGTAGCCCGCGTGTGGGCGCGTACCGCTCCGGGCTCCCCCGCCGCAGCAGCACCCGCACCGCCCGGAACCCGTCCGCGGTCACCAGCCCGCGGGCCACCGCGTCCCACAGCGCCTCGTCGATCTCGTACGGCAGGCGGCCCGTCAGCGAGGCCAGGTCGGTGCGGAACAGCGCGCCGTGCGCGCGCAGCGCGTCCAGCACGTCCGTGGTGCGGCCGGTGGCGGGCTCGGCCGGCGCCTGGTCGCCGCGCGCCGCCCGCAGCAACCACGGCAGGTCATCCCTGAGCGCGAGCGTGATCGGGGTGGCGCGGGACGGGGTCAGCCCGCTGCGTCGCGGCTCGGCGTCCTGATCGGCGTCCCGTACCGACAATCGCCCCCAGCACGCCTGCCCGGCCATGCACAGCTCGTCCAGCCACTCCCGGCGGTAGCCCTCGACGCGCGCGGCCAGCACGGAGCCTTCCCAGGCGCCGGTCGCGAGCTCGAATCCCTGCAGCTGCTCGATGACCGACAGCAGGCCGAATCTGCCCTCGCGCTTGCTGCCGGGCGTCACGTGCTGCCAGCGCAGCAGGAACCGCATGAAGTCCTGCGGCGTCACCGGCTCGACTTCCCGCCTGCGACGCTGCCTGGTGTAGGCATGAATGCGCGACAGCAGCCGCCGGGAGCAGAATTCCTCCGCGTCGGCCGCGCCGGTGAACCGGCCGCGGATCGCGAATCCCTCCGCCTCCAGCACGGCGAGACCACGGACGACGAGCCGCTCGGGCAGCCCGCAGGCAGCCGCGAGCGCTGCCGCCGTGGACGGTCCGCGGCACTCTAGGTGGCCCCGCAGCGCGTCAGCCACCGCGGTCTCCTCGTCGGGCGGCTCGGCCGGCACCGGGCACGGATAGCGGGGAACGGGGCTGATTCCCGGTAGCAGCGACTGCACCGCTGGCAGCCGCTCGACCGCAGCCCAGAGGTCCCCGTCGGGCGCGGCCATCGTGACGGCTCGCCGCCCGGAGACGAGCGCGTCGAACCAGGGCTGCCAGCTGGCGACCGGGCGCATGACGATCAGGTTCAGCAGTAGGTCGTGCAGCTCGTGCTCGTCGCGTGGATCGGGCCGGACCTGGTCGGCGACGCGGTCGATCGCGGCCGGGTCCAGCCTGCCGAGCTCGTGCGGCTCGACCGGCAGGCCGCGTCGCAGCGGCACCGCCCGGCTGCGCCGCTCTTCCAGCGGCGCGTCATCGAGGTAGGTGAACGGCCGGCCGTTGAGGATCTCGTGCGCCAGCACCGACGGCTCCGTGGTGTCCCGGACCACGACCGCCACCCGGCCCGCCTCGATGCGCGCGACCAGGTCCTTCAGGCCGTCGATGTCCATGGCGTCGTGCAGGCAGTCGTACAGCGTCTGCCGGACCAGCAGGTGGTCGGGTATCTCCAGCGGGCCCGGCGCAACGTTCTCCTGACAGGCCGCGAGCGTCGGGAACACGGCGGCCATCAGGTCGTCGGCCTCCATGCGCTGGATGGCAGGCGGGTTCTTGCGGCCGCCGCGCCACCGCAGCACCGCGAGCGAGGTGTTGAGATTCCACCGCCACCGCGCGGCGAACATGGGCGAGGTGAGCACGGCCTGGCGGACGACCTCCTCGACCGTTCCGGACGCCAGGAACTTCGGTACCCGATCCAGCGGGAAGCTGTGCTGGGGGCCGAGCGACAGCAGGATCGCGTCGTCGCTGGCCGCTGCCTGCAGCTCGAAGTCGAACGTCACGCAGAACCGCTTCCGCAGCGCCAGCCCGAGAGCCCGGTTGAGCCGGGCGCCGAACGGTGCGTGCCCGACGAGCTGCATGCCGCCCGCGTCGTCGAAAAACCGCTCGAGCACGATGGTGTCCATCGTCGGCAGCACGCCGAGCTGCGCCAGCGCGGCGTTCAGATACGCGGCGATCGTCTCCGCGGCCGCCTCGCCGATGCCGCACTCGGCGGCCAGCCAGCGCGCGGCCGCGGCCTGGCCGCCGGCTGCCAGCTGCTCGCCGACACCGGAGCGCAGCGCGCAGACCTCCTCGGAAAGCTCCGCCGTCCGGCCGGGAGCCTCGCCGAGCCAGAACGGCACCGACGGCGGCGCGCCCTGCGCGTCGACCACCCGGACGATGCCCGGCTCGACCCGCCGGATCCGCCACGACGTGGTGCCGAGCAGGAACACGTCTCCTGCCATGCTCTCGATCGCCCAGTCCTCGTTCACCGTGCCGACGACCGCATCGTCAGGCTCGGCGAGCACGCGGTAGTCGCCCAGCTCGGGAATCGCCCCGCCGGAGGTGAGCGCCGCCATCCGGGCGCCGCGGCGCCCGCGCAGCTGCCCGCTCACCTGGTCCCGGTGCAGGTAAGCGGCCCGCCGGCCGCGGCCGGTCCGGATTCCCTCCGATACCAGGTCGGCGACGTCAGCGAAGCCGTCGGCCGTCACCGACGCGAACGGCGCCGCGCCGCGCAGGAGGGTGAGCAGTTCGGCGGTCTGCCACTCCTCCGCGGCGCACTCGGCGACCACCTGCTGGGCCAGGATGTCCAGCGGGCACGCCGGGATCAGCAGCCGGTCCAGGCGGCCGGATCGGGCGCCGCGCAGCAAGGCGGCGCACTCGACGAGTTCGTCGCGGGTCGTCGGATAGACCACGCCCGCGGGTACGCCGGTCCTGGTGTGATTCGATCTGCCGACCCGCTGCAGGAAGGTAGCGAAGCTGCGCGGCGAGCCGATCTGGCAGACCAGCTCGACCGGTCCGATGTCGATGCCCAGCTCGAGCGAGGCGGTCGCCACGAGCGCCCGCAGGTCCCCGGCGCGCAGCCGGGCCTCGACCCGCTGCCGGCGATCCTTCGACAGGCTGCCGTGATGAGCCGCCACCTGGCCCTCGCCGAGGCGCTCACCGAGCTGGTGCGCGAACTGCTCGGCCATCCGTCGGGTATTGACGAAGATCAGCGTGGTGCGGTGCTGCTGCACGTGCCCGGCGATCTGGTCGCAGATCTCGGCCATCTGGTCGGTCGTCGCCACCGCGCCCAGCTCGTCGCTGGGCAGCTCCATGCGCAGGTCGAGCTCGCGGCGGTGACCGACGTCCACGATGGCGCAGCGGGGCGAGCCGTCGGCCACAGACCGGTCCGGCCCGGCGCCGACCAGAAGCCGGGCCACGGCCTCAACCGGGCGCTGGGTCGCGGACAGGCCGATCCGCTGCATCGGCTGCCCGGCCACGTGCTGCAGTCGCTCCAGGGTGAGAGCCAGGTGCGAGCCGCGCTTGTTGCCGGCCACGGCGTGGATCTCGTCGACGATCACGGTTGTCACTGGCCGGAGCATGGCTCGGCTTCGCTCGGCGGTGATCAGCAGATACAGCGACTCCGGCGTCGTGATAAGGAAGTGCGGTGGCCGCTTGAGCATCGCCGCGCGCTCTGCGGCCGCGGTGTCGCCGGTACGCACGGACACCCGGATGTCCGGCGCGCTCATGCCGAGCCGCGCGGCTTCCTCGGCGATCTCCGCGAGCGGCCGCTCCAGGTTCTGCCTGATATCGACCGCGAGCGCCTTCAGCGGCGAGACGTAGACGACCTGCGGCCCGGCGGTCGACTCCGTTCCCTCCTCAGTTGCCCGGTATATCCGGTCGATGCAGACCAGGAATGCCGCCAGCGTCTTGCCGGATCCGGTCGGGGCCGCGATCAGCGTGTGCCGCCCCGCCGCGATCTCGGCCCAGCCGTCAGCCTGCGGTGGCGTCGGCCCCGCCGGGAACCGCCGCTCGAACCACGCGCGAACCGCAGGATGGAACTGGTCGAGCACTAGGTCACGGTAACCCGGGCCGCCGACATTCCGGCGTCGTCCAGGCAGTCGCCAGTCGAGCTGGACACTTT
The DNA here is from genome assembly GCA_030038295.1 of Streptosporangiaceae bacterium. Taxonomy (GTDB): domain Bacteria; phylum Actinomycetota; class Actinomycetes; order Streptosporangiales; family Streptosporangiaceae; genus JAJYUU01. Next base: position 12,665 of record JASHPF010000312.1, on the reverse strand, counting down.
CAGGTCTCCGGGTAGAGACCGGCCAGCAGTTCGTAGGAACGCTCGAACACAGCGGGGGTGAAGATCTCCGGCGCGATCCACTGGTAGATCCGCAGCCCGACGAACAGCGCGTGCCCGATGGCCCACACCTGCACGGGGGTAGTGCCCGGCCGGGGCTGCTCGTCGTCTGCCGCGGCCAGCGCCTCCAGCCGTCGCTCGAAGTCGGCGCCGTAGCGCCGCAGCGCGTCCGGGCTGCGCAGCAGGGCCGCGACGAACTCCAGGGCGACCGCCAGCCCGGCCCGGTCCGTTGTGATGTCGTCCGCTGCCATCGTGCGGCCGAACTCGGCCAGCCGGTCCCGCAGCGGCCGCGACCGGTCGTTGAGGAGAGTCCCGTAGTCCGGCGTCGGCGCCTCCTCGACGGCGCTGAGCAACAGGTCTTCCTTACTGGCGAAGTGGCCATAGATGGCGCCTTTGGTCACGTCGGCCGCCGCAGAGATCTGCTCCAGCGAGGTCGCCGCGTAGCCCCGTTCCCGGAACAGCCGCTGAGCCTCGGCGAGGATGCGCTGCCGCGTCCTCGCCTTCGAGGTCGCTCTCGTCACTCTGGCCACACGCTGATGATATCACGGTTGACATTCCAATAGTATCTAAATACCGTCAGTATATAAATCTGCCCGCAATGGTCGCCGCGCAGCTCGAGACAAGGAGACCTGGGTGAGTGTCGGAGACCGAGTCATGCACCGCGTCGTCGAGCCCGCCGTGCTTCGCTTCCAGCAGTGGCGCGGCGACCCGGTTGCCAGGCTGATGCGGCCCGCGGCAAAGGTCGACCCGTACCCGCTCTACGCTGACCTCCGCAAGCGCCGTCTCGTCCGCAGCCCGCTCGGGACATGGGCGACTGCGAGTCACGCAACGGCCGAGAGCATCCTGCGGGACCGGCGGTTCAGCTCTTCACCCGCGCACCAGCGGGGGTACCGGCCATCGACCTATCCGGCAGACGACCCGCGCGCGGAGCTGCCAGCCGCCGACTTGCTGACGATGGACCCGCCCGACCACACTCGCATCCGGCGGCTCGTGTCCGGCGCATTCACCCCGAGGGCGATAGCCAGCCTCGAGCCATGGATCCGCGACGCAACCGACCAGCTCCTCGCGCCGGTCGACGGTGCTGCGGGCTTCGACCTCATCGACGCGCTGGCGTTCCCCCTTCCCATCACGGTGATCTGCCACCTGCTCGGTGTCCCGGCCGAGGACCAGGCCAGCTTCCGCGCCTGGGGCCACGACGTCGCCACCACGATCGAGCCCCAGTCCGCTCCGAGTCCAGAGAGCCGGTCGCGCTCCTCGGAGCTGGCGCTGACCGCGTACCTGCGGGACCTCGTGCGGAAGCGGCGCGGAGAACCAGACGACAGCCTGCTGTCCGACCTCATCACGGCCGAAGAGGAGGGTGATCGGCTCAGTCCAGGCGAGCTCGTCAGCACTGCGCTGCTCCTGCTCGTCGCCGGCTTCGAGACGACGGTCAACCTGATCGGCAACGGCACCGTCGCGCTGCTCAGTGAGCGGGCGCAGTGGGAGCGGCTACGGGCAGAGCCGACCCTGGTGCCCGCGGCGATCGAGGAGCTGCTCCGCTACGACAGCCCGGTCCAGATGACCTCGCGGACGGCTACGGAGAACGTGGATGTCGGCGGCGTGGTCATGACGAAGGGCGCGCCGATCATCGTGGCTCTCGGCGGTGCCAACCGTGATCCCGAGGTGTTCGAGCAGCCCGACCGCCTGGTGATCGACCGACCGAACGCCTCCCGGCACTTGTCGTTCTCGCTCGGGATCCACCACTGCCTCGGCGCGGCGCTCGCCCGCCTCGAGGCTCAGATCGCGATCGAGGAGCTGACCCGCCGGTATCCGGGGCTCGAGCTGGCCGGGACTCCCACCCGGCGGCCCCTTCTCGTGCTGCGCGGATTCGAGACTGTCCCGGTCCGCAGCCCCGCCCGGCGTCCAGTCGACCTTCCGCTCTGACGCGGGCCGCGCCTGGACTGCGCGAGGCCTGGAACGCGGGCGACTACTCACCGTTCCACGGGTGGGACCGGCGCTCACCTGAGTCGATGCCGTCCTCGTAAGCGGGAGAGCCAACCGTTCTCGCTGCCCAGCGCGTGCGGTGCTGCCATAGCCACGCGGCCAGCGCAGCGAGCAAGCCCGCCCGCAGCCAGATATCGGCCAGGTTGAACGTCGGACCGTAGAAGGAGACATGCAGCCAGTCCACGACGCCGCCGTGCAGGACGGCGGGCGGGCGGACCAGCCGGTCGATGAGGTTGCCCGCCGCGCCCGCCGCGGCGAGGGCGGCACCGAGTCGTTCGGTGCGACCGGTGGCCCGGACTGCCCAGGTTCCCAGCAGGACGATGCCGACGGCCGCGACGGCGGCCAGCAGCGGCTCATAGCCCGCGCCCAGCCCGAATGCCGCGCCGTGATTGATGACGAGCTGAAGCCGGATCAGGCCCCCGGCCACGCGGATAACGCGCCCGTCAGAGAGCCGGGACACAGCCCACGCCTTGCTCGCGGTGTCAGCCCCGACCCCGAGCACCGCAACCGCCGCGGACACCAGCACCGGCTTCACCGCCACCCGCATGCGCACCAGCCTAGGCCGAGATCGTGGCTGAAGAAGATCGCTACGATCACGAGTTGATGTCTGGTTCCATTCGCCGCGGGGTACTCGCCGCGCTGGCACAAGCGGGTGGGCTCCGCCTAGTCGAGCCGTGGTTCGCTCCGTTCGCGCTGCTCAACGGCGCCGCGCTGGGCCTTACTCCGATCCTGCTGCCGGTAGCGGCGAGCCGTGATGGCGTCGGGCATGTCGGGCTCGTGATGGGCGCGTTCAACCTCGGCGCGTTCGCCGCTCCGGTGGTCGGCAGCGCCGCCGATCGCTACCGTGCCCACCGCTCCCTGGCGATCACCTGCGCCGCCGCGATGGCGGTGTCGCTGTGGCTGTTCCCCGTCGCCGGACCGGCGTGGCAGCTTGTCCTCGCGCTGGCCGACGGGGCTGGCTTCGCGGGCGCTGTCACGGTAGCCAACCTCCTGATAGTCGAGCGCCGGCCGCGTTCCGAATGGAATCCGCGGCTGGGAGTGCTGGAGGCCGCACTCAGCGTGGGACAGGGAGGCGCGCTGTTCCTGTCGTCCTGGCTGGCCACGCTCAGCGCACGGGACGGCCTGTTCTTGGCCGCCATCGTCCCGGCCGCCGCGATCCCGCTGGCCGCCGTCCTGATACCGCGGATGGCGGGTCGCCCCGCCGCGGACCGGCGGCCGGCGCGCCAGACTGGCGGCCATCCGCCGTCGGAGGCCGTTCCTGCCGTCCGGCAGCACCTGCTCACGTTCGCGGGCCTCGTCGGTGAGTGGGGGCCTGCCAGTCCCGTTCGCGCCCATCACCTCGCGCACCGTCGGCCGTTCACCGGTCTGGCGGCGCTGCGCGGGCCGTTCGGCTGGATGCTCGCCGCCTGGATTCCCGCCTACGCGGGCACGGCGGTCATCTTCGCGCTCTACCCGGTGCTGTTCCAGCACGCGTTCGGCGTCCCGCCCAGCACGTCGTCCCTGGCCTTTGCGGTCATCGTGCTCGTCAGCCTGCCGCTGTTCCCGGTGGCAGCGGTGGTCAGCCAGCGGCGCGGACCCGCGGTGGCGATGGCCGGGGCACTCGCGGCACGGGTGGTGCTGCTCGCTGCGCTGGCGGCCCTCGCCTCGGTCCACCGGGTGCCAGCCGTACTGCCGCTCACCGCCTTTGCCGGCATCATGTTCGCCTGGTCGTTCCTGAGCGTCGCGTCGCCAGGCCTCACCGGCCAGCTTCTGCCGGGTGCCGAGGGCGACGCGCAGGGCTTGCTCAACGCCAGCAGCGGCACTGCCGGGCTGGTCGGCTCGGTGCTCGGCGGCACGGTCGCCGGCCACCTCGGCTACGCCGCCGCGCTCGCCTTTGGCGCCGCCGCGACGGCGCTGGGCCTGGTCATCTTCGCCGTCACCACGCTGCGCCACCGGCCGACGCCCACGACCCTCGCCGGTCGGTGACGGGCGGCGGGTGAAGCCGGCCCGGCACGGTTCCGGCACCGCCTGGCCCCTTGTGCCTGGCCGGAACAGAGCGTCATCGATGTGCCGCATGCGCCAGGTAGGCAGCCGTTGCCTGCTCGCTGCGGGTCACGTGGCGGATGGCCGCGGCCAGGCGCGCTTCCTGGTAGGACGTCAGCCTGGCTGGCAGTTCACCGGTCGCGGCGCCCGCCAATGCCTGGGTCAGCGCCAGCACGTCGTACAGGCCCTGCCGGAATCCGCCGCCAACCATCGGGCTGGCAGCGTGCGCAGCGTCGCCGGCGAGGGCGACCCGGCCCATCGCCAGCCGGGCTGGCTTGTAGTGCACGAGCGGGGTGCCGAACACCATCCCCCCGTCCAGCGCGAGCCGCAACGCCTCCCGCCAGGGGCTCGGCCAGGTTGCCGCCGCGAAGTCGGCCAGGCGCTGGCGGACCGGATCGGGCAGCGTGCCCGGCGCCAGGCTGCCACGGACGATCTCGCCATCGAGCAGGCCCGCTTGGAGCAGCAACTGCCGCTGCTGCGGGTCATACCAGACCAGGTTGAGGCGGCGGGACCCGACAGCGGTCTCCCCTGCTGGCCCCGGCACGGGATACGTCACCAGGCGGTACGGTCCGGCGTACACCTCGCGGGCTGGCTCTCCTGCTCGCGGCAGCGCGACTCCGCGCGACAGGTCATCTTCATCAACCAGCGCGCGCCACAGCAGGACCCCCGCGTAATGGGCATCTGGGTGCTCCGGATCCACCGCGCGGCGCACTGTGCTACGCGCGCCGTCGGCGCCGATCACCAGGTCGGCCTCCAGGATGTCGCCGCGGGCGGTGCTGACGGTGGCGCTGAGCGCCTGGCCACCGGGCTGCACGCCGGATACCTCCGTACCGCGGCGCACGCGGATGCCCGAGAGGCGGGTGGCATGGTCCTCGAGCCAGCCCTGCAGAAGGTGCCAGGCGGTGCCGTCCCGGTCGGTCCCGTGCAGGACCGGTGGGTCCGCGGTGATCCCGGTCGCGTCCGCGAGCAGGGCGACGTCGACACCCAGCCCGCCGCCGCTTTCGGTGACTGGCGCCGGGCTGCGCTCGGTCACGGTCACGTCGAACCCGACGCGAGACAGGGCGATCGCGGCGGACAAGCCGACCAGGCTGCCACCCACCACGATGCACCGCACCGGCTCGGAGGGGTTGTCTGTCATAGCCGGGCGCTCAGGGCTCAGCCATCCGCGGCACGTCGCCAGGCCGCGGCGTGCGGCGGGTCGGCGTCGACGGCCGCGCCCAGCTCGGCTGCGGCGTCTGCACCCACGATGGGCGCGAGCCAGGCGGTGAGCCGCGCGGCATCAGGTTCGAGCCAGTTGTGGCTGCCATAGAGGTCCTCGGTGCCGGCCGCGCTCGGCAGAAGAATCTTCCACGCGGCAGGGCCGCTGCCCTCCTCGCCGGTATCGAAGGCCAGAACGCAGCGCAGGGCATCGCCATCCCGCGCTACATACCGGGTCTCATGACCAATATGGGATCGCTCGATCTTCATGGTGTAATCACCGCATCCGGCTCAGACCGCTCGGAAGCTCGGCCCTGTTCCTCGTTATGCCCCGAATTCATCGCGGGCCCCCAGCAGATTCTGCGCTTGCCACCGGTAACCCCTCAGCGGACTGGGCTATCCACGAGGGGCGGTGTGCCTAGCGAGACATCCAAGGAGCAGCAGCTATGCCGGGCCGGTCAAAGATCACGCTGACCGTCGCCGTGCTCGTCGCAGCGGCGTGCTCCGTGCTGGTGCTGCGCGCGGTGGCAGCAGCCGGGCACGCCGCTGTCCCCGCGACCCGGACGGACGGCCAGGCCATCGACCCGCGGTTGTTCAGCCCCGGCGCGTGCATGGCGTTCTCGCCGGTGTCCGGCGACCGGCACGAGACGGTGTTCCTTGACGCCGGCCATGGCGGCATCGACCCCGGTGCGGTCGGCACCACCGAGACCGGCGCGACGGTCGAGGAATCCACCGTGAACCTGGCCATTGAGCTGGACACGATGACCCTGCTTCGCATCCGCGGTTACCGCGTGGTGGTGTCACGGACGCGGGACACGTCGGTAACCCGTCTCAGCCCCGCGGACGCTGCTGGCGGCCTCCTGACCGCGCAGGGGGCGTTCGCCGATGTTGCCGCCCGCGACGTGTGCGCCAACCTTGGCCGGGCCAGCATCCTGGTCGGCATCTACATGGACGGCGGGTCCCCTGGCCAGGCGGGGTGCCTCACCGGGTATGACGCCGACCGGCCGTTTTCGGCCGCGAACCTGAGGCTGGCCACCCTGCTGCAAGACGACGTGCTCGCCGCCATGAACGCCCGCGGCTACGCGATCCCTGACGACGGAGTCCAGCAGGACAGCGGGCTTGGCTCGGCGCTCACGAGCGCTGCCGTGGCGTACGGTCACCTGCTCTTGCTCGGCCCCGCCAAGGCCGGCTATTTCTCGACGCCCAGCACGATGCCGGGTGCCCTGATCGAGCCGCTGTTCCTGACGGATCCGTTCGAGGCATCGGTCGCGGTGAGCGCCCAGGGCCAGCAAGTCATCGCCGGCGGTATCGCGCAGGCAGTCGGCCAGTACTTCGCCGCTAGCCGAACGTGAAGTCGTAAGCCTGGACGCCGGGCGAGACCCGCAGCAACAGCGTCCCCGTGCTCGTCGCACTGGCCTGGTACAGGGTGTACAGCCCGGGCACTCCGCCGACCTTGATCGTCGCGACGGGGCGACCGTCGATGCTCTCGTCGATGGTCCCGCTCCCGCCGAGCACGAGGTAGACGTCCTTGGCCAGGAAGCGGAGCTCCATTTCTGCGCCGGGGCCCGCGGTCGCCTCCTCCGCGTGCTCGGTCCAGGTCCCTGACCAGCCCATGCCGCCCAGCGGAAGCGAACTCGGGAAGTGGTACGTCGCGGGCGCGTTCGCCGCGACGGCGTCGCTCGGGACGAGGTACTGCAGCCGCTCGTAGCCGACGTAGGTCTCGGGGTTCATCTCGCCCGTCGGCGTTAGGTCGGGCACATTCGTGGGCGGCGGAAGCCGCAGACCTGGATGTGCGTCGCCGAGCAGTTCGCGGATGAGCTGCTCGGTTGTGGAGTAGTCGCCCTCGCCGAAGTTCACGTGCCGCACGATGCCCTGGGCGTCGATCAGGTAGTCAGCGGGCCAGTACTCGTTGTCGTAGGCATTCCAGGTCTCGTAGTCGTCGTCGATCGCAACCGGGTAACGCACGCCGAACGCGGCCGCCTCGGTCCGAACGTTCGAGACGACGTGCTCGAACGCGAACTCCGGAGTGTGCACGCCGACCACCACGAACCCGTCCTTGGCGTAGTCGCGATACCAGGCCTCGACGTGCGGCAGCGTGCGCTGGCAGTTGATGCAGGAGTAGGTCCAGAAGTCGACGAGCACGACCTTGCCGCGCAGTTGCGCCATGGTCAGCGGCTTACCACCAGGCGTGTTCAGCCAGGCGGTGATGCCCTTGAACTCAGGGGCCGGGCCGCAGTCTACGAGCGCGGTCGCATTCGAGTTGCACTTGGTCAGCGAGGTAGCCTGCACGCCGGTGAGGTCGTTGAGCTGACTGCGTATGGTGGTCGAGCCTTGGAGTGCGGTCGAGTAGCTTGGCACGTCGCGCTCCAGGCCCTGGAACGCGTTGGACGCGATCGCAACCGCCATCACGATCATCACCGCGCCGCCCACTAGCCTGGCCTGCGGGGCGTGCCGGCGCAGCGCGCTCAGCCGCTGCGATAGCTGCCCGCCGGCCAGCGCGATGACCAGTAGCGGTACAGCGGTGCCGACCGCGAATCCCGCGGTGACGAAGACAGCTGTCAGCCCGACTCGGTGCGTCGCACCGACCACGGTGATAGCCGCAAGGATCGGCCCGGCGCACGGCACGTACAGTAACCCGAGCGCAAGTCCCAGGACGAACCCGCCGCCGCGGCCGCTCGGCCGGCGCGTCCTGATCCTGGCGAACGGGCGCTCGAGCAGCGCACCGAGCGGCGCGATCAGGTAGCCGAGACCGACCAAGATCAGCAGCGCGATGCCCGCGTCCCGGAGCGAATCCTGCGGCAGGTGCAGCAGCGAGATGATCTCCGATCCCGCGAGGATCAGGACGCTGAAGCTCAGCGCCAGGCCGACAACGACGGTCACCGCACGGGCGACGCCAGCACTCGACGGGGCATCGTCTGCCGAAGGCTGCCCGGAAGGGCTCGTGCCAGTCACCCCAGCGACCAGCACGACCGGAAGCACCGGCAGAATGCACGGCGAGATGCCGGCCAGGAAGCCAGCGACCACCCCGACGAGCACGAGCCCGATCACGCGGCCACCCTCGCTCTCACGGCACTGGCCTGCACGTCAGTCATTCGTAACCGACCGCCGTTCCGGCTTGGTCCGGGATCACCCGGCCGTGCGGGGGTGTCAGCCGGAGTCGTTCCACGCAGTTTCCACGTATGGGCTGGCTAGTCCGGCGGCGCTGCCGCAGCATGGAGGTACGCATGTGGCGCGGCGGATCCGAACCCGCTGACAGCCGCATCCCCGACGGAGGGGTAGGCATGGAACTAACGGCAGGGAAAGTCGCCGTCGTCACCGGAGCGGCAAGCGGCATCGGGTTCGCGCTGGCCAGCCGTTTTGCCCGCGCAGGCCTCGACGTGGTGCTCGCCGACATCGAGGTGCCGGCGCTCGCGGCGGCCGAGCATAAGATCGCCGATCTTGGCGTGAACACCCTAGCCGTGCCTACCGACGTGAGCGACGAGGCGGCCGTGCAGGCTCTGGCCGCCGCGGCGGTCGAGCGCTTCGGCGCCGTCCATGTGGTGTGCAACAACGCGGGCGTAGAGAGCGATGCCGACCCGTGGTTCGGCCCGGTTTCAGCCTGGAAGTGGGTTCTCGGGGTCAACTTGTGGGGAGTCATCCACGGGATCCGGGCCTTCCTGCCACACCTGCTCGGCCAGGGCGGCGGCCACTTCGTGAACACCGCCAGCATCGCCGGGCTATACCCCGGATTCGCTCCCTCCTACGACGCGTCCAAGCACGCGGTCGTCGCCATCTCCGAAGGCCTCTATAACTCGATGTCGCTGGCCGGGCTTCCGGTCGGCGTGAGCGTCCTGTGCCCCGGCTGGGTGCGTACCAGCATCATGGACGCCTCGCGCAACTGGCCGGCCAGCCTCGGAGAGCAGCCGCCGCCCTCGCTCGGCTCCGAAGTCGTATCTAAGTACGTGCGGCGCGCGATCGACGAGGCGATGCGGCCGGCCGCTGTCGCCGATCTGGTGGCGGACGCAGTCGTCGAAGGACGGTTCTGGGTGTTTACCGAGCAGTCCTTTGTCGACCTCGTCGTCCGCCGTTGGCAGCGCGTCGCCGAACGCGCCAATCCGGACCGGGGCGTGGACCTGCCCGGTATGCCGCCAAGTGCGCAACTGCGTGAGGAGGTCCTGGCACTGCTCGGGCTGGTCAGCCCCGAGTGAGGGCCGCGGCCTGACCGCACCAGTACCGGTCGCGCAGCTGCGCGAAACCTGCTAGCCGCGACCTGGCTTGGGCAGGGCGAGCGATCCGCCGTCGAGGTTCTTGATACCCGTGCATAAGGGAACGGGCGCGCCCTCGCCGGCGTCCGCGGGCGGCCACGCCGTTTCCCTGGCCGGTGCGGTGAGCCGACCGCGCCCAGGCCGCTGACCCGGCACGGCCGCCGGAGCCGAACGGCGCCAGCCTCGCTTGTCGCGCCGAATGATACGCCTGAGAATTACGTCACTGCGACGACTAGTGCGCTGGCAGGCCTTTGGGGTGAACTGCGGCAATCAGATCGACTCACCGAGCTTTACAGACCGTCAGCGCAGTGGTCTAATGAATTCCGAGTCGAACTCCGCTGCAGCCTTCTGTGACGCCAACCCCTTATTACCCGGTGAGGTTTACTTCAGGCTGCGATTCACGAGAAAGGAAGTCACCATGAGCGAAGCCGACGAGAGCGCTGCCGAGGTCGAGGAATCCGCAGGTCAAGAGGCTGAGGCCGAGGAAGCCGCGGAGGAGTCATCCGAGGAGTCTAGCGAGGAATCTGAGTAGCACCCGCGATTCCGGAGACTGTTAATAGGAATGCCCAGCTGCGCTTAAGTGAATGCATTCCTATAACAAGGCGACATGGCATCTCTCATTGCATTCACGGACGCTGCTGATGTAATGGTCGCATCCAAAACTGAATTGTCCACGACTAAAAAGGCCGCCGACGCGCTTGCGCGTGGCGGCCTTGTGGCGCGAAGGGAAACGACCCGGGCTGCGTCGCGCGCTCGTCAGGTCTCACGGCTCCGCACGTCGACACCGGCAGCTGACAGGGTTCGTGGCGAGCAACCGGTACGGAGCGGAGCATCCTGCGTGGTGTTCAAGCAGGTAGGAGACGGGCGACCTTACCCCGACCATGCGCGGACGGGCAGGCAGTGGGCCGAGATCCCGCCTCGCCCAGTGCGACTAGACCAGCGTGGCGGCCGCGATCGCGGCAGCAGGCGGTAGTGAGCTGGCGGCCGCAGCTCAGCAGGCTCCTCGGCGACGAGCAGCGCCACACTCACGGTGACCTCGTCGTCATCTGTCTGCTCGTAGCAGAGCCTGAACGGTCCGGACACGTGGACGAGCGCGCCGATGCCGAGTTGATCGAACTTCACCCTGCCACGGTTGACCGCGGGCACTGTCCGCCCGGGCCCAGCAGTTGGGCTGGCGTCGCTGCTGAGCGGAGTAAGAGCGGTAGCCGGTGACCGGATCAACTTCGGCGGGTGGCAGCAAGCCGATCTCGTCCTCGTGCCGCACCGTCCGGACTGACACCGCGCCGAGCCGGGGCGAACTCTCCGATACTGAGCACGAATCAGGCCCTTCGTTCGCCCGAGTTGCGGCGGGTGCCGACCACCATCGCCACATGGACGCGCTCGCTGAAGTGGTCGTGCGGGCCGACCGCTGCCCGCAGCTGCGCGGCGAAAGCGGACCGCTGGCTCGCAGCCGGCAGCCAGCTGCCCATTGCCGAGTAGACGCTGCCGATGAGCTGGTCCGCGTCGAGGCTGGCGACATAGTCGACAGTGGTAGTGACGACGTCAAACCCAGCCGCAGCCAGATCGTCCCGGTAGCGCACCTGGCTCTGCTCGTCGGTGCCGCAGGCAGAAGTCAGCGTCGTGCCGAGCCAGCGCTCGAGGAAGTCACGCAGTGCACGGGACCAGTCAGTTTCCTGCAGCCATAGCGGCGCCCCGTTGGTGACGACCGCGATACCGCCGCCTCGGCGCAGCAACGGGACGACGGCCCGGAACAACTCCTGGCGGTTCATCCTGTGCAGGGCCTGAGCGATCGTCACCGCGGCAACCGAGCTGTCGCCTAGCAAGCGGCGCAGCGCTGGGATATCGGTGTCAGCGCCCAGCATCCACGCCACGTTGCGCACATCCGCATCGCGGGCGGCTTGTCGGCCATGCTCGAGCATGTCCGGCTCAACGTCTACGCCGATCACTGCACGTACGTAGCGGGCCATGGGCAGGGTCAGTTGGCCCGTCCCGCAGCCCAGATCCACCAGCACGTCCCGGCCGGTCAGACTGAACGCGTCCACGAGAGCTTCGGCGACGGCGCTCGGGTATCCGTGCCGGAATCGGTGATAGTAGCCCGCCGCCTCGCCACCGAAATCACGCCTCATGCCGTCACCTTTCCCCGCCGGTACTCAGTTGCGAAAGCAACTTCTGCTCAGGGCCGAGGCATCGGCGCACGACCCGAGCAGTCGGAGGCGCGAGCAGTCACCATCCCGCTCCGGGTGGCCCGTTCCTCTTGCCGGTGGCACGATAGATGAGATGGCCCAGGGCTCCCCAGCGGAGAACGGCGTGACCGCGGCAACTGATGTCGGCATGGTGCCGATGCGGGCAATTAAGGCTGTCGCGCTCGGGGTCGACGACGCCGTTTCTCATTTCATGGTGCTGGACGAACTGGACGGGGCCCGTCACCTGGTGATCAGGGTCGGCCCGGCGGAGGCCTTCGCTCTTGACACCGGTCTCCAGGACATGCAGTGGGGTAGGCCAATGACCTACCAGTTCACCGCGGCGCTGGTGCGCAGCCTTGGCGGACGGATACGCGAAGTCCGGCTGGACCGGATAGTGGAAGGGGCTTACGCCGCCACTGTCGAGCTTGACGGCCCGGAGGGCGTCGGCCTCGTGGATGCCCGGTCCAGCGATGCGCTCAACCTCGCGGTCCTGACTGGCGCACCCGTATTCGTCTCGCCGGAGATGCTCGCCGATTGCATCGCTCGGCAGCAGGGCGATTCCGCGGACGCTGCCCTGCTCCGGCGAGCCATTGGGGCTGGCCCGATGAGCGTGCACAGAGCGGATATCTAGCACAGCGTGAGCTGACGGCTGTCCACGCAGCTATCAGCCGGCGTCGTGCGACGGACGCGCCGCCCGTTCAGGGCGCAGTCGGCCGACCAGAGCTCCGCAGCTGCCTCGCCGGGAGATCTGACGGGGGATACTGTGCAGGCAGGGCCCGTGGCGGTGGCTGGAGGTGGTGTAGGCGTCATGGTCCGGGTGATCATGCTGTCGCCGCCGGGCGGCGGAAAGGGCACGCACGGCAGGTGGCTGACGCAGCAGACGGGCGCCGCCCACATCTCCGCCGGTGACCTGCTGCGGGCGGAGATAGCGCGCGGGTCCGACCTGGGTCGGCAGGTGGCCGCCTACACCGAGCGCGGC
>JASHPF010000044.1 GCA_030038295.1 Streptosporangiaceae bacterium | reverse complement strand
GCCGCGATCAGCGCGAGCGCGACGCTGCGCTCCGCCCAGGCCAGGAAACACAGCCCGAGGCCGATGAGCACGAACGGGAACGTTCCGCGCACCACCAGGTCGCCTGGCATGATCAGAAGCATCCCGCCGCCCCGGCCCGCCAGCGGGATCAGCAGCGCGAGCGCGACGATGATCAGGCCGGTGATCAGATAGCCGCGGGCGGGCGTGCGCAGGCCGACTCGGTTGCCGCGCCAGCGGTACCAGAGCACGGTGGCGGCGATGCCGAGCAGCATCGCGCCAAGCCAGTAGTACGCAGTGCCCCGGTAACTGTTGATCCCGAACCCGCCGAGGTACCCGCTCTGCAGGAACCGCGGGCCGGGTGGGCTGAAGTATGTGGCGGACCTTGTGGGCGGAAGATAGAACGGAACGGACGCGCAGGTCAGCAATCCGAACAGCACCAGCGGGAACCAGTACGCGTGCCGGGCCAGCCGGGCTCGGCGCCTGATCGCCCGCACCTCGCCGAGCAGCTCGCCCGGCGGGGCGGGCCCGTCTTCGGCACTGCGGCCCTCGCCCGGACCCCCGTTACCCGGTGCGCCCTCGCCCGGACCCCCGTTACCCGGAGCGCCGTCGCCCGGACCCCCGTTACCCGGAGCGCCCTCGCCCGGACCCCCGTTACCCGGAGCGCCGTCGCCCGGAGCGCGGTCACCCGGAGCGCCCTCGCCCGGACTCCCGTTACCCGGAGCGCCGTCGCCCGGACCCCCGTTACCCGGAGCGCCGTCGGCCGGACCCTCGTGGGGTGCTCCGCCATCAGCCGGCCCGAGGTCCCCGGTTCCGCTCACATCATCTCCTCTACGCCACCATCAGATTTGCATAGCAAACTAGTTGGCGTCAACGGAACCGGGGCCGCGATTTGCGCCGGACCGGAGCGCCGGCGAAAGATGACGTGATGAGCACCGCCGAACTGCCGGACGGCGCGGGCTGGCTCTCCGGGGTGCACTGCATCTCGGTTCTCACCGGCGCGGGCATCTCGACCGACAGCGGCATCCCGGACTTTCGTGGCCCGTCCGGGCTGTGGACCAGGGATCCGGCAGCCGAGAAGATGGCGACGTATCAGGCCTACGTGGCCGATCCCGCCGTCCGCCGCCGCTCCTGGCAGGCCCGGCTCGCCCATCCCGCATGGACCGCCGAACCGAACGCGGCCCACGTCGCGCTGGCCCGGCTGGCGGCGAGCCTCGACACGTGGATCATCACGCAGAACATCGATGGCCTGCACCAGCGGGCCGGCGTAGCCGCCGACCGGGTGCTCGAACTGCACGGCACCATGTACGGCGTCGTGTGCGTCGGCTGCGACGCCAGAACCGCAATGGCCGACGCGCTCGACCGCGTACGGGCGGGCGAGGCCGATCCGCGGTGCGCAGACTGCGGCGGCATCCTCAAGTCCGCGACCATCATGTTCGGCCAGCCGCTCGACCCCGACGTACTCGCCAGGGCGGCCGCGGCCGCGCGGGCTGCCGACCTGTTCCTGGCGGTCGGCAGCACCCTCATCGTCGAGCCCGCCGCGTCGCTGTGCGCGGTCGCGGTCCGGTCTGGTGCCCGCCTCGTGATCGTGAACCGCGACCCGACTCCGTACGATCCGATTGCGTCGGCGGTGATCAGGCAGCCGATCGGAGCGGTCATCCCGGCCATCGCCGAGCGGCTGCTGGCCGACCGCGCCGGCCGGGACGAGCGCGCTTAGCCCGGCCGCGGCGGCGTCACGGCGTCACGGCACGACAGTGACCGGCCACTTCCCGGCTCGCACCAGGCGCACGGCAAGCGATCCGACGAACCGGTGGCCGGCGTGCGCAGACGCGCCGACGACGATCGCGTCCGCGCGCACCTCGTCTGCGATCCGCTTGATCTCGGTGAACGGGTCGCCCCTGGCGGCCACGAACGTGATCGAGATGCCCAGCTCGGCGCCGATCTGGATGGCGCGCCGTTCCATGTCCTGGGCGCTGGTGCGAAAGGCGTCGTCCCTGGCCACCGCCAGCGACGCACCGGCCGGACCCGCCGAGCCGAACGAGGCGATCGGCGACACGAACACCGCGACGAGCCGGGCACGCTGCCGGCGCGCGAGGCCGGCCGCGTACCAGCCTGCCCGGCTGGACGTGGTGGAGTCGTCGACGCCGACGAGGATCACCGAAGGCCCGTCGGTGCCCAGCTCGAAGGCGCCGGGCTCGGCTGCACCACCGCCCATAACCCCGCAGTCTAGGGCGATCAGCTGACCAAGCGACCACCGCCAGCCGAGCCAGCCCGCGCGCTCGCCCGGCAGCTGAAGCGCCCGCCGGATCATACGATGGGCTGGCCGCCGCCGACGCCGAGGAGCCGCCGTGACCCGCCCAGCCGAGCACGAGCCGACGGCGCCCGCGCCGCTGCCGGCCTGGCGCGTGCTGGATATGTCGCAGGCCATCTCCGGGCCCTATGCGGCGCGCATTCTCGCTGACCTCGGCGCGGACGTGCTGCGCGTCGAGGGTCCGCGCACCGACGTCACCGAGCACTTCGGCGCCGTGCGCGATGGCCGCAGCGGCATGTACGCGCAGATGAACGCCGGCAAGCGCAGCATCGGGGTCGACCTCGCCGGGCCCGGCGCCGTCGACCTGATCCGCCGGCTAGCCGCCACCGCGGATGTGCTCATCGAGAACTTCCGGCCGGGCGTGATGGATCGGCTCGGCCTCGGCTATGCCTCGCTGTCAGCCGACAACCCGCGGCTCGTCATGCTGTCGGTGTCGGGATTCGGGCCCGACTCCGCGCGACGCGCGCTCGCACCGGTCATCCACGCGGAATCCGGCTTGCTGGCCAGGCAGGCCGAGCTCGACGGGCGCGCGCCGACGGACCTGCCACTGGCGCTTGCCGACACCGTCACCGGCCTGCACGCCGCGATCGCGGTGCTCGCCGCCCTGCATCAGCGCGAGGCGAGCGGCCGCGGTCAGCACATCGGGCTGAGCATGCTGGCATCGGTCGCGGCCAGCGACGACCACGCGCACGCGGCCATCGATGGCAGCACCGAGCCCTACTCCTCGCGCGGCACGATCTGGGCGGCACCAGGCGGTCCGCTCCTGATCGCTGCGCCGCCCAAGCACGCGTGGGCCATGCTTGCCCGGCGCGGCGTTCTCCGCGACCCGGCGCCGGCCGGCAGTGACCTGCCGACCAAGGCGCGGCTCCGCCAGCAGGCCATTCAGGACTGGATGAACGGGTTCACCGACCGTGCCCGCCTGCTCGCCGAGCTCGAGCAGGCCGGGATCGCGTGGGCCGACCTCAGCGACAGCGGCGACAAGTTCGGCCACGGCGCCCACACGACGACGCTGCCGGGTTCTGACCGCCGGGTCGTCGCCATGCCATACCAGTTCTCCGCCGCATCCGTCACGGTGCAGCGTGGCGTCGCTCGCCGCGGCGAGCACAACGCCGATGCGCTGGCCGACTGGCTCGGGCTCGACGCGGCCGCCATCGCCGCCCTGGCCGTAGACGGCGTGCTGATCAGCGCGGACGTTACGGCTGCTGGCTAGGCTCCGGTGGGCTCGGTCGGTCGCGGTGATGTCGGCGCGCCAGTCGTCGGCTCCGGGAGGTGCCAGCGCACGATCCGGAATCCGTACCGCACGGCCCGTTCAACACCGTCCCGATCGAAGCTGCCGTCGGTGCCGCGCTGGATGCCGACGAACCTGGCCGCAGCCGGGTTCCCGGCCGCCATCGTCTGCAGCAGGGTGCCGACCTCGTCGACGTCGCCGACCAGCTCCGGGGTCACGGACACGTCCCGGCCGCGGACCCGGAGCCGGACCGGCGTGCCGCCGACCAGATTGAGCTTCCACTTTCCGCCGCCCGGCGTCAGCAGCGCGTCGCCGTCCCGGACATAGCTCACCGGCTGCCGGTAGGTCTTGCCCGTCTTGCGCCCGACGATGAAGGCGAGCATCAGGTTGCGGCCCAGCGGAGTCGCGAACGGCAGGCCGAGGATGATCCGCATCGGCACGTTGACGACGCGGAAGAAGCGGGCCTGCAGTCGACGGCTGAGGGGTGGCTTGGTGGTCTCGGGCATCTCGCGGTCACTCCTTCGGTGCGCTGCTGGTGCGGACCCGGCCGGTCATGACCTTTCCTCGGCGAGGCCGGCCCACGGCAGCCGGCCATCCGCTCCGCCCACGTTGCCGGCCAGCTGGCTCAGCGCGTCGCCCAGCGCGGCCAGCTCGGTATCGGTGAACCCGCGCCGCAGCCGCCGATCGAAGGCGATCGCCGCGTCGCGAAGCCGCAGGAACGCCGCTTCGCCGGCGTCGGTGAGTTGCACGACATGGATCCTCCGGTTGGCCTCGTGCCGCTGCCTGGTGAGCAGCCCCTCGGCCTCCATCGCGTTGAGGTGGTGGGTCAGCGTCGCTTCCCTGATCCCCACCGCCTCGGCCAGCTCCCGCTGGTTGGCCAGCTGCTGGGTCTTGATGTTGAGCAGTACCAGCCAGACCGGCAATGAACCGCCCGCCAGGGCGAGCGCCTCATCGAACGCACGGCTGACCACCCTGGCGGCCTGGGCCACGTGCAGTCCGACCGGGATACGCGCGGGTCGCATGACAGCAGGCTAGCATATCCCATTGATATCTAAGCCTTTGATATCTAACAACTTGAGGCTCCGCGCGATATCGCCCGCGCGGCCGCGCGGGAGCGACACGGCTCAGGCTCCGATGACCTCGCGCAGCGCAGCGCAGAGCCGGGCGACCGCGGTGCTGAATGCGTAGGGCGGCGGCGTGGCGTAGCCGACGATCAGCGCCGGGCCGAGGTCCTGCTCGCCTGCCTGGGTCGTGGCGAGCCCGTGCACCGCCAGCCCGCGGGCTGCGGCCCGGGTCACGACGTCGCGCTCTGCCACGCCCCCCGGCAGTCGCACGAGCGCGTGCAGCCCGGCAGCGATGCCCGCGACCCGAACGTCGGGCACCGCTGCGGCCAGCGCGGCGATCAGCCGGTCCCGGCGGCGCCGGTAAGCGAGCCGAGCCCGGCGGACCTGCCGGTCGTAGCCGCCGGACCGGATCAGCTCGGCGAGCGCAAGCTGATCGAGGCTGCTGCTCAGCCGCCCGGCCGTGCGCTTGGCGTCGACGATGGGGTCGAGCAGGTCGGCGGGCACGACGAGCCAGCCGAGCCGCAGTCCAGGCGCCAGGCTCTTGCTGGCTGTGCCGGCGTAGACCACGCTCTCCGGAGCGAGCGGCTGGAGCGCGCCGACGGCCTGACGGTCGTAGCGGAACTCGCCGTCGTAGTCGTCCTCGATCACCACCGCCCCGGTGGCGGCCGCCCACTCCGCGACGTGCCGGCGGCGGTCCGGCGCGAGGATCACGCCGAACGGGAACTGGTGTGCCGGAGTCAGCAGGACGGCGCCGAGCCGCGGCGATCCGGCCTGGCGGGCCGGAGGGCGCGATCCGGGCAGCACCGCGACGTCGGCGCCGCGGTCATCGACCGGCAGCGGGACCACGCGCAGGCCGGATCTGGCCGCGATGCCACGGTGCTGGGGGTGCCCGTACGCCTCGACCGCCAGCTCCCGCGATCCGCGCGCCCGGAGCACCTCACAGACCAGCTCCATGCCCTGGGAGAATCCGGCGCAGACGATGACCCGGTCTGGCGTGACGGCGACGCCGCGGGCCCTGGCCAGGTACTCGGCGAGCGCGGTCCGTAGTCCTGGCAGGCCGCGCGGATCGGCGTAGCTCAGCTCGGCGGCGGAGGCGGCGGCGAGCGCCTTGCGCGCGGCGGCGAGCCAGGCCGCCCGCGGGAACGCGGACACGTCAGGAACACCCGGCCGCAGGTCGTAACGGGGACCGCGGGCCGCAGACCGGCCGGCTGTGGCGCCGACCGACGGTAGCTGGCCGGCCCGCTGCGTGACCCAGGTGCCCGACCCGTGCCGGGCAGACAGCCAGCCTTCCGCGACGAGCTGGCCGTAGGTCTCGGCGACGGTGTTCCTGGCCAGGCCGAGATCGCGGGCGAGCGCCCGCGAGGACGGCAGCGCCGTTCCGGCCATCAGCCGTCCGCCGCGTACGGCCTCGCGCAGCGCGGACTCGAGCCGGGCCCGCGGCCGACCCCCGGATAGATCGAGGTGCAGGTCGAGACCAGCCGAAGTGGCCCGCGTTTCCTTCATAGAATTGGATCTTAAATCTGAGCCTCTGTCCGCCTAGCGTTGTCCGGGTAAGGGCACGACGAGGAGGGGTTCCGATGACAACGGTGGACGAGACACAGCAGGCCAGGATCGACATCGACACCCAGGCGCCTGGCTTCCTGCGGGCGATGGGCCGGCTGGACCAGGCCGCGACTGCGGCGCTCGATCAGGTGGACTTCGACGTGCGGCTACGCGAACTGGTGCGGATCCGCGCGTCACAGCTCAACGGGTGCGCGTACTGCATCGACATGCACACCAAGGACGCGCGTGCAGCCGGGGAGACCGAGCAGCGCATCTACGCGCTGCCGGCCTGGCGGGAGACGCCGTTCTTTACCGCGCGCGAGCGGGCGGCGCTCGCGCTCACCGAGTCGGTCACGCTGCTGCCGCAGACGCACGTGCCGGCCGCGGAATTCGCGGCCGCGGCCGACGAGTTCAGCCCGGCTGAACTGGCCGCGCTGATCAGCCTTATTGTCACGATCAACGCGTGGAACGCCATCGGCGTGAGCACCAGGGCGTGGCTGCCGGGCTCGTACCAGCCATGAGTTCTGGTGCGCAGCGGCTGCGGGAGAGGCATGCCGGCCCGCAGCCGCTGATCCTGCCGAACGTGTGGGATCCGGTGAGCGCGCGTGCCTTCGCCGACGCCGGGTTCGCCATGCTGGCGACGTCAAGCTCGGCGGTCGCGGCCACCCTCGGATACCGCGACGGGCAGACGCCGGCCACCGAGATGTTCGCGGCGGTCGCGAGGATCGCCCGCAGCGTGGCCGTGCCGGTGACCGCCGACATCGAGGATGGCTACGGCCTGGCTCCCGGTGAGCTGGTGGCGACGCTCGCCGAGTGCGGCGTGGTGGGCTGCAATCTCGAGGACTCCGACCCCGCGCAGCGAGTGCTGACCGATTCGGGCCGGCAGGCGGACTTTCTCGCCGCCGTCCGCGCCGAGGCCGGCCCGGACCTCGTCATCAACGCCCGGGTCGACGTATTCATCCGGCCGGCCGCCGGCCAGCACGAAGCCCCGCAGGCCGCGCTGGTCGAGGCCGCGGTCACCAGGGCGAACCGTTACCTGGCCGCCGGAGCGGACTGCTGCTACCCGATCGTCGCGCCGGAGGCCGCGCTGCCGGACCTGGTGCGACGCATCGACGGCCCGGTCAACGCCCTGTATCGGCCCGACGGCCTGACGCTCGCGCAGCTCGCCGCGACCGGGGTAGCGCGGATCACCTTCGGCGGGGGCCTGCACCGGGACGCCGAGACTGAGCTGCGCGCGAGCGCGGCAGCCCTCGCGGCGACCGCGGGCGTCGGGGGCTAGCCCGCCAGCGATGGCGCCGGCGCGGCGCTACATCCAGCGCAGCGGCAGCGACTCGACGCCGTAGATACCCTCCACCGTGCCGAGGACCGAGGGCGCGGCGGGCGTGAGCCCTGGCATCCGCGGCGCAAGGAACGTCAGCGCCTCTTCCAGCTCAGCCCTGGCCAGGTTCGCGCCCAGGCAGAAGTGCGGCCCGGCGCCGAAAGTCAGCAGCCGGCCGTCCCGCGGCGCGGTGATGTCGAAGTCCTCGCCCCCGGGCTGTTGCCGGTTGCCGCGCTCCGCGCACACCGCCACGATGGTGCCCGCCGGGAACACCACGCCACGGTGTTCCACCTGCTCGGTGCAGATCCTGGCCGTGATCGGGGTGATCGGCTCGAACCGCAGCACCTCCTCGACGGCCCCCGGGATCAGGGTGGGATTGGCGCGGATCGCGTTCCACTGCTCCGGGTTGCTGGCGAACAGCCGCAGCGCGTGACTGAGCTGAGCCTGCGTCGTGTCGACACCCCCGGCGATCACGTTGAGCACGAGGTTCACGCACTCGGCGTGGGAGAGCCGGTCGCCCGCCTCCTCGGCCGACAGCAGCTCGGTCAGCAGGTCGTCGCCGGGCTGCCGGGCGCGCATGGTCAGCAGGTTTTCCACGTAGTCGTAGACCTCGACCGCCGCCTGCTCCAGCTCGGCGAGCTGGGTGCCGAGCGCCTGAATGTCGAACTGGCGCTGGATCAGCGTGGACCAGACCTGCAGCCGGCCGGCGTCGGCCTCGGGGGCGCCGAGCACCGCCGCGATGGTCAGCGCTGGGAACGGCCGGGCGAAGGCGGCTACGAACTCGCAGCTGTGCCTGCCCTCGACGGCGGACCAGAGCCGGCCAAGGAAGCTGCGCATCGTCGGGCGCCACCGATCGGCCGCCCGCGGGGTAAACGCGCCGCCGACCAGCGAGCGCAGCCGCCGATGCCGGTCCCCCTGCTGATTGAGGATGTTGGCGTCGATCTGCTCACGCAGCCGTCCGGCCGTGACGCCGAAGAGGTCGGCGATCTCCCGGCCGGGGAACGCGGTGGCACGGGAGCGCAGGAAGAACTCGGCCGATTCGCGGTCCAGCACGACGTAGGCCAGCGGCGACGTGGCGAGCCAGCCGTACTCACCCTGCCCCGCCGCCTCAGCAAGCCGCTGATGGTAGCCGTCCCCGCCCAGCTCTCCGCTGGTCAGGTCGATTTCGGCCAGCTTCAGGTCGGTAACGACGGTCATGCGCACAACCTCTCAACTCCGGGCACAGGGCGCAACTGCCGGGCAGCCTGGCGCCCGCAAACAAGCCCGGTCCTCTTCCCTCTTCCACTGTGGACCTCGGCTCGCGAGGCTAGGCAGGCCGGGCTGGCTCCGCCGAATTCAGCGGCAGCCGCGGGTCGACGGGCTGCGCCGACAGCGCATCGCGGATCCAGGCGTGGGCGGGGTCGAAGCTGAACGCCATCGACCGCTGCTCCGCCGGACCGGCCAGCACGTTGAGGTAGTAGAGGTGGTGGCCGGGCGCGGCCATGGACGGCCCGTGATACCCGTGCGGCACCAGCACGGCGTCGCCGCTGCGCACCTCGGCGAGCACGTCGATCTGCCGGTCCGGCGCCGAGGAGTACACCCGCTGGTAGGCCATTCCGGCGCCGCGCTCGCGCTCGTCGATCTCGAAGTAGTAGATCTCCTCCAGTACCGCCTCGCCTGCTGCGGCCCGGTCGTGCTTGTGCGGCGGGTAGGAGGACCAGTTCCCGGCGGGGGTGAGCACCTCGACCGCCACCAGCTTGTCGCACTCGAACACCTCGGGGGCGCAGAAGTTGCAGACCTGCCGGCTTGTCTGGCCCGTGCCGCGGAGCTCCACCGGGATCTGGTCGGCCGGGCCGTAGCGCACCGGCAGGCGCCGCGAGGCGAGCGCGCCCGGCAGCGCGAACCGCCCGCCGCCCGCGCTCGAGATCGTGACCGCCGAGTCTCGAGGCAGGTAGGCGAAGTCGCTGAGCCGGCTGAACACGCTCGGCCGCCCGGCCAGATCGAGCGTGGTTCCGTCCGCCCGCACGGTGCACCCACCGGCCAGCGGCAGCACGAGCATCTCCTCCGGCCCGGTCGAGAAGCTCGCCTGCTCGCCCGGCCGCAGGCCGACAATCCGCAGCGAGCAGTAGGTCCAGCCATTCGTCGCGGGCGTCAGCTCCAGCTCGAAGATCCCGGCCGGCTGGGTGCCAGCCCGCACGTGAAGGCGCGTCACAGCAGGCTCACCGCGGTGTCGACGGCGGCGGCGACGTCCCCGACCGAGGGGTAGAGCAGGCTGCGCCCGACGACGAGCCCGCGTACCGTCGGCAGCCTGAGCGCCCGCTTCCAGCTGGCGAACATGGCTTCCTGATCGGCTGAGGGATCGCCCCCGAGCAGCAAGATTGGCAGCGTGGACGCCTCGGCCACGCGTTCCATCTCGGCGACGACGGGCAGCTTGAGCCAGGTATACGCCGACGTGGTGCCGAGGCCGGACGAAATGCCGACGGACCGGATCGCGCCGTCCGGGGTGAGGTCATTGCGGGGCCGGCCGCTCGCGTGCGTGATCATGAACGGCTCGATCATGACCGGCGTGCGCGCGGCGGCCAGCTCGGACACCGCGTCTGCGCAGGCCACCAGCGTGCGCACGGTGGAAGGATCCGACGGGTCGATGCGGAGCAGCATCTTGCCGGCGTCCAGCTGGCCGGCGACGATCCCGGCCGCGGTGTACCCGGTGAACCTGTCGTCCATCTCGAACACCGAGCCCAGCAGGCCGCCCCTGTTCATCGAGCCGACCGCGACCTTGCCGTCCAGGGCGCCGAGGAGCAGCAGGTCCTCGATGATGTCCGCGGTGCCGAGCACGCCGTCGACACCCGGCCGGGACAGCGCCATCAGCAGCCGGTCCAGCAGATCAAAGCGGCTGGACATCGCCATCGGGCGGCCGCCGACGCTGAGGATTCCGCGCGCGGTATGGTCCGCAGCGATGATCATGAGGCGGCCCGTATCGCCGATCAGCGTGGGCCGCCGCTGCCTGCTCGCGGCCGCTGCGGCGATCTGTTCCGGCGCGCGGGCCCTGGTCTCGATGAGCCGGCGCCGCAGTTCCTCACGCATCTGCTTCCTCCTCCGCGGTGTCCTGCCCCGCAGCCGGGCCGGCCGCTGCCGTCTGATCGAGCATCGCTTGTACCTCGGCGACCGTCGGCATGGCGTCGGCGCACGCGATCCGGGACGCGACGATCGCTCCGGCCGCGCTCGCGAACCCGACCGTCTGTGCCACGTCCCAGCCGGCGAGCAGGCCATGGCACAGCGCGCCGCCGAACGCGTCCCCGGCGCCGAGGCCGTTGACCACCCGGACCGGAACCGACGGTACCCGGACCTGACCCGCCCGATCCGCGGCGAGGGCCCCCTCAGGCCCGAGCTTGACGACGGCCAGTCGCGGCCCGGCCGCCAGCAGCTCGGCGGCGATCACGGCCGGGTCCCTGGAACCGATCGCCACCTCGCACTCGTCGAGGTTGCCGACAACGACGGTGGCGAGCGCGATCGCCTGCCTGCTCCACTCACCTGCCTCGGCCGCGGAGGCCCAGAAGGCCGGCCGGTAGTCCAGGTCGAGGACCGTCGGATGGACTCCGGCACGGCTGGCGAGGGCGGCCAGGGTAGCGGTCCGGCTCGGTTCGGCGGCCAGCCCGCTGAGCGTCGCCCAGAACGCCCGCGCCGCCCCGATCGCGGCGAAGTCCAGATCCTCGGCGCGCAACTGCAGGTCGGGTGCGTTGGGCGCGCGGTACAGGTACAGCGGAAAGCTGTCTGGCGGGAACATCTCGCAGAAGGTGACCGGCGTCTGCGCTCCGGCCGCGTCGGTGACGAAGCGCGCGTCCACGCCGTAGCCTGCCAGCGCCCGCCGCACGAACACGCCGAACGGGTCGGCGCCCGTCTTGCTGATGAGCGCCGACCTGCGGCCGAGCCGCGCCGCCGCCACCGCGACGTTGGCCGGCGTGCCGCCGAGGAACTTGCCGAACGTGCTGACGTCAGCGAGGCCGACGCCCACCTCAAGCGGAAAGATGTCCACGTTCGCGCGGCCCATGGTGATGACTTCGAACCCGGCGGACGTCATGATGGCCCGAATCTACCGTTCTGCCAGGCTCGGGGCACTGCGCTCGGCGCTAGACCGCGGCCGGGCGCACTATCCCGCTAGAGTCTGGATGTGCCGCAGACTGATGCCGACGTCCTGGTCGTCGGGGCCGGCGTGATCGGCCTGACCACCGCAATCTGCCTGGTAGAAGCGGGCGTGCGCGTCACGGTGGCGGCCGCAGAGGCGCCGCGGGAGACCACGTCCGTGGCGGCGGGCGCGCTCTGGGGACCGCACCTCGTCGGCCGCGATGACCGGATAGCCCGGTGGGCGGCCGTCACCAGGGACCGGCTCGCGCAGCTGGCTGCCGCGCCGATCGGGGCGACCGAACTCGCGGGTGTCGTGCGGACCGCGCGCGGTCTCGCCGCCACCGCCAGCGCCGACGCTGAACCGCCGGAGTACACCGCGGGCGGCAGCCCGGCGCGGTGCGATCCGGCCGAGGTTCCCGACGGCTACGCCGCCGCGTGGCGACTGTCCGCGCCGCTCATCGCGATGCCAGGTTACCTGGACTACCTCGCCGGACGGCTCGGCCAGGCAGGCGGGGCGACGGCATTCGGCGTGCGGTTCGGCACGCTCGGCGACGCGCGGGAGTTCGCGCCGCGGGCCCGCGTGCTCGTCAACTGCGCCGGATACGGCGCCCGCGACCTCACGGGCGACCTCGACCTGATCGCCGTGCGCGGACAGGCCGTCGTGGTACGCAATCCCGGCCTCCGCGACTTCTTCGTGGGTACCGGCGCGGCCGGCTGGCCGCTGACCTACCTGTTCCCGCACGAGGACGTCGTGGTGCTCGGCGGCACCGAGGAACCAGGCCGGGACAGCCG
>JASHPF010000311.1 GCA_030038295.1 Streptosporangiaceae bacterium | reverse complement strand
TGCCGCCAGCGAGCCGCTGAGCTGGTGGGCGCGGCGCACCGCCGCGGCCGGTACCCCCGCGGCCCGCGCGACCGCGTCGGTCATGACTCCGTCGAGCGCGCCCTGCCGCAGGTCTCCGGCGAGCAGCCGCGCCAGGAACCCGCGCTCGCTCGCCGTGGCGCGGGCCAGCAGGCCACCGAGCACGCGACGCCGCTCAGCCTGTGAGCCCTGGCCGGCGAGGACACCGATCTCACCGAGAACCTTGTCGGTCTCCGCGAGCGTGAGCCGTGGCTCGGCAGCCGGGGGTGGCAGCGCCGCCGATACCGCGGCTTCGCCGTAGCCGCCCATCAGATCGGTCAGGGCGGCGTACCCGACGCCGATCTGGCGCTGGGTGAGGTCACCGGAGAGGAACGAGACGGCCACCTCGATTTCGGCGGCAGGCACCTGCACGAGCAAGTCCGCGATCAGTGAGATCTTGGCTAGCCGACCAGACGTGGCGGCTACCGCCGCCGACGTCCGCACCACGCTGTCCAGCAGCATCGGCTAGAGCCAGCCCTTCTGCTGCGCGATCTGCGCGGCCTCCGCCCTGTTCCTGGCGCCTAGCTTCTGGATGGCAGCCGACAGGTGATTGCGCACCGTGCCCGGCGAGAGGTGCAGCCGCCCGGCGATGTCGGCTATCGCGTCGTGACTGGCTGCCGCGGCCAGCACCTCACTCTCCCGGTCCGTCAGCGGGCTGTCGCCCTGCGCGAGCGCCGCCGCCGCCAGGGCGGGGTCAACCACCCGCTCACCCGCCGCGACCCGGCGGATAGCCGCCGCCAGGTCGGCCGCGGGGGCATCCTTGAGCAGGAACCCCCGTGCTCCGGCCGCCATCGCCGCGCGCAGGTAACCGGGCCGGTCAAAGGTGGTGACGATGACGATCGCGCCACCGAAGCCAGACCCGCTGAGCTGGCTGGCGACCTGGATGCCGGTGGCACCCGGCATCTCGATATCGAGCACCGCGACGTCGGGCTGATGCTTGCGCGCCATCGCCAGTGCTTCGTCGCCGTTGGCAGCCTCCGCTACGACGTCGATGTCGGGCTCGAGCTCCAGCAGGGCGACCAGCGCCTGCCGGACCATCGTCTGATCCTCGGCAATCAAGATCCGCACGGCCACCCGACCATTCTCGCCTGGCCCGGTCGGCCCCCTGGCCAGATCGCCATTACGGCTGCGGGCCGAGCGGCACCACGACGCGGAGCCGGAATCCTCGCGGTGCCACGGCCCCGGCCAGCAGTTCGCCGCCCAGGCCCTGGATCCGCTCGGCGAGCCCGGCCAGTCCTGAGCCACCAAGCTTGATCCGGCCGCTGCCGCCATCTGACAGAACCGGATCCTGGCCGAGCCGGGGCCGCGCGGTCGGCCCGTCATCGGCGGCCGGCCCATTATCCGTGATCTCCGCCGTGGCGGTGGCCGGGCCGCTGCTGACGCTGATCGCGACGTGCGTCGCCTTGGAATGCCGGACGACGTTGGTGGTACCCTCGCGCACCGCCCAGGCCAGCGCCGCGTCGACGTCGTGCGGCAGGCCGGCCGCATTCGCCGCGGTGATGTCGCTGGCGATACCGGCGGAATCCAGTAGCTGCTTAGCCGAATCAAGTTCGGCGGCTAGATCAGGCTGCCGGTAGCCAGCCACCGCCGCGCGGACGTCCGAAAGCGACTGCCTGGCCACTGACTCCAGTTCGGTGATCTCCGCCGCGGCCCGGTGCGGGTCGGTTGCGATGACGCGGCTGGCAAGTTCCGCCTTCAGCGTGATCAGCGAGAGTGAGTGCCCCAGCAGGTCATGGAGGTCGCGCGCGATGCGCAGGCGCTCCTCTGCCACGGCCG
Source organism: Streptosporangiaceae bacterium (assembly GCA_030038295.1). Taxonomy (GTDB): domain Bacteria; phylum Actinomycetota; class Actinomycetes; order Streptosporangiales; family Streptosporangiaceae; genus JAJYUU01. Next base: position 11,428 of record JASHPF010000311.1, on the reverse strand, counting down.
TCCTGGCTAGGTCCGCCCTGGCGCGGCGCAGTGCGCTGACCGCCTCGACGCGCCTGCCCGCGCCGTAGGCGAAGAACGCGACGATAGGCCCGATGACGGTTGCGGCCAGGGTGCCGCCGAAGCCGGCGTCGCTCGTGATGGCGACGCCGAAGCCGACTCCCGCGCACGCCACCGAGCTGACCACAGCCGGCCAGCGGGTCTGGCTGAACCGCCCGGACGCACCGGCGGCCACCACGAGGACCGCCAGCCAGTTCGTCCCGCCGACGGCGAACAAGGCGACGGCCAGCGCGATGATGGCGGTGATCGCGACCCAGGGCGCCGGCCGGATCCACGGCAATGCTGGCGCGATCGCGAACGCGTACGTGATGATCACGAAAACGACGCTGCCCGCGAGCAGGAACCACCGCTCCCCGATGGGCACGGTGTGGTTGCCGAATGCCTGGACAGCAGGTGACAGCACGACGAACAGGATGATGACGGCGATCGCCAGGCGCCGGTAGTGGCTCAGCCGGGTATCGTCGCCGTCCTCCGGGCCGGCCAGCGTGCGGAGCATGCCCCCAGGTTAGGCAGCCAGCCACGGAGCGTCATGTACCAGCGATACCGCCGCAGCCGTGACGAATGTCACGGCTGCGGCGGCACCACTGGCCTGGCGCCCAGTTCAGACGATGCGGCCGTCCGTGTCTGGACCAGGTTCTGGCTCGTCGCGCGGGCCCGCGTCGGCGTCAGCCGTCGTCGTGGCAGCCACGCCGCTGTCGAGGCCGCTGCCCTGCCGCCACATCCGAACCGCGGCGAAGGTCGCGGCCCCGGCCGCCGCCGTCAGCGCGACCGCACCGGCCACCAGTCCGCCACGGCGGCGCTTCTTGGGCTTCGGCACGTCGATCTTGTGCGCAGCGCTGATGAGCGCGTCCGAGATCATCGGCGCGATGGTGTCCGTGATCGCGTGTGCCGACTGCTCGAGCTGCGGTGCGGCCCACGACCGGGCGGCGTCGACCGCTGGTGTCGCCTTCGCGATCGCGGTGCCGGCGCCCTGCCGGACCGTCGTCCCGGCACTGCGCGCCATCGGCATCGCCTGCTGCGCGAGCGGCACGGTCTTGCTGGCCAGCGAGCCGACCGGCCGACCTGCCTGGATGACTCGGTCGCGCACTCCGTTGCTGGCCGTAACATGCTGTTTCCTCAGTGAGACGGACACAGTGACCTCCCAGGTGTTGTCCCGTCAGGCTGGACATCTTCCCGGCACGTCCGAGGTCAATCGCCCGCCGGCGGCTGCTGGCCCGAGCACTCACCGCGCGTGGCAGGATTTCTGGTATGACGAATACGCTGACCGCGACGCTGCGGACAAGCCAGGGGGATGTTGTCGTCCGGCTCTTCCCCGACGAGGCGCCCAAGACGGTGCGCAACTTTGTCGAGCTGGCTGAGGGAAGCCGGGAGTGGACGGACCCCGCGACGCGCAAGCCGAGCCAGGGGAGGCTGTATGACGGCACGATCTTCCACCGGGTCATTCCGGATTTCATGATTCAGGGCGGGGACCCGCTCGGCACCGGCACCGGCGGACCGGGTTACAAGTTCGCCGACGAGTTCCACCCGGACCTGTCGTTCGACCGGCCGTATCTGCTGGCGATGGCGAACGCGGGCCCCGGCACCAACGGCTCGCAGTTCTTCATCACGACCGTGCCGACCCCGTGGCTCAACCGCAAGCACACCATCTTCGGCGAGGTCATCGACGGCGCGGACGTCGTCGAGGGGATCAGCCGGGTGCAGACCAGCCGCGGCGATCGCCCGGTCGCCGACGTGGTGCTGGAGTCCGTCGAGATCAACCGCGGCGACAGCTAGCAGCCAGCCCGGCCCGCAGATGTCTAACCCCCCCGAGCAGGATCGGATCCAGGCGTCGCCGCCGGAGTGCTACCGGCATCCGGGCCGGCCGACCTATGTCTCGTGCGTCCGCTGCGGCCGGCCGGCCTGTCCCGACTGCCTCCGCCCGGCCGCGGTCGGCCACCAGTGCGTGGACTGCATCCGCGGCGGCAACCGGACGGCGCGGCGTCCGTCCGGCCGGTTTGGCGGCGCGATCCCGAGCGGAGCCCGGGTCACTCAGGCGCTCATAGGCCTGAACATCGTGCTCTACCTGATCTTGCTGGCGCACCCGAGCCTTGCCGTCGACTGGGGGATGCTCAGCCGGGCCACTGTCAACGGGCAGCCCGCGGGCGTGGCCGCCGGCCAGTGGTACCGGCTCCTCACCAGCGCGTTCCTGCCTCCGACCGGCGGCCTCGGCCTCCTAGACATCGCGTTCAACCTTTGGGCGCTGCTCATCGTCGGGCCGCCCATGGAACGTCAGCTCGGCAGCGTGCGGTACCTCAGCGTCTATCTCGCCAGCGCGCTCGGCGGGTCGGTCTGCTTCTACTACCTGGCGCCGCAGAACGAGCTGGCGCTTGGTGCGTCGGGCGCGATCTTCGGCCTGTTCGGCGCGTGGCTCGTGATCGCCAGGCGGCTCAAGGTCGATGCGCGTGGTGTGATCTTGATCATCGTCCTGAACCTGGCCCTCGACTTCGGGGCGCGGCACTATATCGCCTGGCAGGCACACGTCGGCGGGCTGGTCACCGGAGCCGTACTCACGGCCGCCTACGTCTACGTCCCCCGGCGCAGCCGGGGCGCCAGTCAGCTAGCGGCCACGCTGGCCGTGCTGGCCATCCTGGCGCTGGGCGTGATCATCCGCGACCATCAGCTGGTCGGCACCGTTCTCGGCTAGCCCGCCTGTCGCCCAGCACCGTGCTCTGCAGGCTCGTCAGCGCCACCGGGTGGCGAGGCCCAGGCCGACGATGATGAAGGCGAAGCCGACCACGAGGTTGCCCGGCCCCATGGCGCTGACCGGCCAGTTCTCGCTGCTTACGTAGAAAACCACGATCCAGACCAGGCCAATCAGCAACGAGGCCACCATCGTCGGCGCCAGCCAGCGGGGGCTCACCTTGCTCTTCGTGGCCCTGGACGGCGGGGTGTAGACCGCCTTGCTTCGCGTGCGGGACTTCGGCACCGTCAGTCATCTCCCGGTCGAGGATCGCTGCCCGCCCGGCGTGCGTACCGGCGGGCCGGAGGGCCGGACCAGCGGCGCCTCCCGCGGTAAGCGTAGTTGGTCTGGCGGGATATCGCGCCCGGCTCCCGATCGCCCCGGCTGCCGACGTTCGGCTGCATCGGGCGACTACCAATCGCTAGCATATGAGCACTCTCAGCTATGTAGCGTGTCCTGCTATATCAGTAATCCCGAGTACCTCGCGAGATGGACAAAAGGTGCGCCGTTGTCTTGCCGTGTCCGGGGAGTTATTGAGCACGCTCGGCGTGGTGGTGCTGGGCTTCCTGGCCTATATGTACTGGGGCACGGCGCTGCGGGCGAGCGTCGCGCAGCACGCCTTCGCCCGCGAGCTCGCCAGCGAGTGGTCCGGCACCGGCCAGCTCGCGGCCCTCACCAGGCCTGCGGACCTGCCGCTGGGCAAGCCGTTCGCGCTGCTGCGGATCCCGCAGCTCGGTGACGGATGGCAGTTTGCGGTGGTCCAGGGAACCGGGCTGGCCCAGCTGGCGCTGGCGCCAGGCCACGTGCCCGGCACCGCGCTGCCTGGCCAGGTCGGCAACTTTGTCGTGGCCGGCCACCGGCTGACGGCCGGCAATCCGTTCTGGCGGCTGCCGAGCCTGCACGCGGGCAGCATAGTCGTCGTCGTGACGATCGACGGCAGCTACACCTACCGGGTCACCGGCCCGCCCAGGTGGGTGCCGGCCGACGACCTGGCCGCGATCGCGCCGGTGCCCTTCCACCGTGGCCGGCCGGCCCGGCTGCGGATGATCACCCTGATCACCTGCGACTCGCCGTGGACGGGGGCCAGCCGGGTCGTGGTGACCGGCGTGCTGGTCCGCGCGCTGCCGCGGCAGCAGGGGAGCTGACCGGCGGTGTACAGCTGGCTCTGGCGCAAGCTACCGGGCGGCCCGGCCGCCCGGCTGGGCCAGCTCGTGCTGCTGCTCATCGTCGTGGGCGCGCTGCTGTGGTACATCGTCTACCCGTGGGTGTCGCTGCACCTGCCGGTCAGTGCGTCCGGGCTCGGCTAGCGAGCGCCAGGGCGGCTAAGGTCAGGTCGGCGACGGCGTCGGCGTGGGCGTCGGGCTGGGCGATACCGACGGGCTCGGGCTCGCCTGCGCCACCACATAGATGGTGATGCTGGACCCAGGCGGCAGCGGGGTGCCGGGCGAAGGGCTCGTCGCGTAGACGGTGCCCGCCTGGCCCTGCGCAGGTTCCTGCTGCACCGTGACGTTGTAGTTGTATGGCGAGCCGGTCAGCGCGTTATACGCCTCGCTCTGCTGCTCGCCGATCACGTTCGGCACGGTCGTCTGCGAGGGCGTGACGGTGATCGTCACGGTCGAGCCGAACGGCGCCGGGGTACCGGCGCTGGGCGACTCGCTGATCACGCTGCCAGGAGCAGCGCCCGCCTGCGTGCCGGTGACCACCGAGACCTTGAAGCCGTCCACGCGGAGGATCGAGGTGGCATCGGCCTGGCTCTTGGTGACGACGTTCGGCACGTTGACGCTGGTCTTCTTCGGCGGGCCGGAGGAGTAGACGATGTTGATGGCGGTGCCCTTAGGCTCGGTCGAGCCGTAGGCAGGGTTCGTGCTGATCACCGAGTCCTGGCTGACTGTATTAGACCCCCGCGGGGTCTTGGTGCCGATCTTGAAGCCGTCGTGGACCAGGGCGGCCTCCGCCTGGCTGAGCGACGACCCGACCACGTTCGGCACCGGGACGCCGCTGCTGCTGCTGCCGATGAACTTCAGCAGCACGATCACCGCGATGAGGACCACCACCACGGTGGCCAGCGCGACCCACGGCCAGACCCGGCGCTGCCGCCGCGGCGGGCCATTAAGGCCGCCCCCATCCGGCCCGTACCCCGGCGGGCCGTACTGGTACGGCGGGATCGCCGCCGTCCGGCCGGCGATCTGGGTCCCTGCCGCGCCCATCCGACGGGTGCCCGCGCCGTACGCGGCGGTAGGCATCGGCGCGGCGAGCGGCGCCCCGGACAGCGCGCGCTGGATGTCGTTGCGCATCTCCCCGGCCGACTGGTACCGGTCCGCCGGATCCTTCCGCATGGCCTTGAGCACGATGGCGTCGGCCCAGGGCGGCACCTCGGGGTCGATCTGTGACGGCGGTACCGGCTCCTCCTTGACGTGCTGATAGGCGATCGCCACCGGCGAGTCGCCGGTGAACGGCGGTCGCCCGGTCAGCAGCTCGTACAACAGGCACCCGGTGGAGTACAGGTCGCTCCGCGCGTCCACCCGCTCGCCCCTGGCCTGTTCGGGCGACAGGTACTGCGCCGTGCCGATGACCTGTGCGGTCTGCGTCATCGTCAGCTGCGAGTCGGCCACGGCCCTGGCGATGCCGAAGTCCATCACCTTGACGTCGCCGTTCCTGGTCAGCATCACGTTGCCGGGCTTGATGTCGCGGTGCACGATCCCGTTGCGGTGGCTGTAGTCAAGCGCCCGCAGCACCCCGTCGGTGATCTCGAGAGCCCGCTCCGGCAGCAGCCTTCGGTCGTCCCGCAGCAGGTCGCGCAGCGTGCGGCCGTCGACGAACTCCATGACGATATAGGGCACGGGGAGGGTGCCGACCATGTCCTCGCCGGTGTCGTAGACGGCGACGATCGAGGGATGGTTCAGCGACGCCGCGGACTGTGCCTCCCGGCGGAACCGTGCCTGAAATGTCTGGTCGCGGGCGAGGTCGTCGCGGAGCGTCTTCACCCCGACGATGCGGTCGAGGCGGATGTCGCGGGCCCGGAACACCTCCGCCATGCCGCCACGGCCGACGATGCCGTCGAGCTCGTAGCGGCCACCGAGCAGCCGTGGCTGAGTCATGTCGCGCACTTAGGTTACCGTCCTGCTTATTGAGGGCTGTGACCAGCATGACAGTCTGGGGTCACTGTCGCACGCCCGGCTTGTCACGTTACCCGGCGATGCGCCGTGGTGGGGCCCGCCGTGGGTCGCCCTGCTCACGAGTGCGCCTCCAGGTAGGCCTGGATGACCTGGACGGCGATGGGCGCGGCGGCATCCGCACCGAACCCACCGCCCTGGACAATCACGCCGACGGCGATGGGGCTGGACACGCCAGCCCCGGCAGGCACAAAGCAGCTGAACACGGCGTCGTCCGGGCTCTCAGCCGGGGTGAGCCCGTTCTCAGCCGTCCCCGTCTTGCCGTAGATCGGGATGCTCGTCGCCGGCGGCCCGGCGGTCTCGTACGCCGTGCCGGACGGGTTGTGGGTGACCTCATACATCATCGCCTTCACGTAGCCGGCCACCTGAGGGGTTACCGGATGGCTGAGGGCGGTCGGCGAGGCCGACTCAATCAGCGAGAGACCCGGGCCGAGGACCTGCTGGACCAGGTACGGCTTCATCAGCGTGCCGCCGTTCTCGATCGCCGACGCCAGCATGGCTTCCTGCAGCGGGGAGACCTCGTCGTCGAACTGGCCGATGGCCGAGAACGCGGTCAGCGACGGGTCTGTCCAGCCCTGGTCCTCAGGGAAAAGGCCGGGCTCGACCGGGAACGGGATGTCGAACGTCTGGTTCATGCCGAATTTGTTGGCGTAATCGCGCAGCACGGGCGCGGTCAGCTTGATGCCCAGCCCGGCGAAGGCGGTGTTACAGGACAGGTAGAACGCCTCGATGATCGGCGGGTTGCCGTCAGCGCAGGTCTCGTCCCCGTCGTTGTTGAGCAGGTTGCCGTTCGGGAGCTGCAGCGGCTCCGGTGCGGGCACGGTCGTGCTGGTGTTCGCCACGAGACCCTGGGAAAACGCCGCCGAGCTTGTAACGATCTTGAAGGACGAGCCGGGCGGAAAGTTCGGCGTCACCGCGCGGTTCAGCAAGGGCTGGGCCGGGTCGTGCGCCAGGTTGTTATAGGCGTCATTGAGCTGCGTGCCGTTGAACGTCGTCAGCACGTTCGGGTCGTACGACGGATAGGAAGCCATGGCCAGGATCGCGCCGGTCGACGGGTTCATCGCCACGACGGCGGCCGGATGCCCGCCGTCGTTGACCAGCGCGCTGTAGGCGGCTTGCTGCGCTGCCGGGCTGATGGTCAGTTCGACGGTCGCGCCCTGCTTCTGCTTGCCGGTGAGCAGGCTGGTCAGGTTGTGGATCGCGAGCCTGGGGTCGGTGCCGTTCAGCAGCTTGTTCTCGGTCTGCTCGATGCCGGTCTGGCTGTAGATCGTGTCGAATCCGGTGACCGGGGCGTAGACGGGACCCTCCGGGTAGTAGCGCTGGTAGGTGTCGGTGCCCTTGATCAGCCTGGACGCGGCGATCGTCACGTCGTTGCCGTCGCCCGTCGCGACGATCGACCCACGCTGGTAGGTGAACTGCTCGTCGAAGACCCGGATGTTGCCCGGCTCGGCCGCCAGCTTGTTGGTCTCGAACGCCTGGACGTAGTTCATGTTGAGCAGCAGCAGCACGAACATGGCCAGGCAGGCCAGCGAGATACGCAGCAGCGCGCGGTTCATCCGGCCCGCACCACCTGTGTCATGCCCTCGTCCTGGATCGGCTGCGGGGCTGGTCCGCGCGCGCTATCGCTCACCCGGACCAGCAGGCCGATGAGGATCCAGCTGGCGACCAGGGAGGAACCTCCCTGGGAGAGGAACGGCGTAGTGACGCCAGTCAGCGGGATCAGCCCGCTGATCCCGCCGACGATCACGAACACCTGCAAGGCCAGCACGAACGACAGCCCGCCGATCAGGAGCTTGGCGAACGGATCGTTGACCCCGAGGGCGGCTCGCAGGCCGCGCTGCACAAGCAGGCCGAAGACGAGCAGCAGAGCCATGACGCCGACCAGGCCGAGTTCCTCACCGAACGCGCTGAAGATGAAGTCGCTCTGCACGAGCGGCGTGTAGTAAGGCTGGCCGTGGCCAAGGCCGGTGCCGAACAAGCCGCCAAACGCCAGGCCCTCCAGGGCCTGCACCGGCTGGTAGGCGATGCCCGTCGGGTTGCTGCCCGCGAACGGGTGCAGCCAGACCGTGAACCGCTCCATCACGTGGTGGAAGAGGTTGGCCGTGACGAAGGTGCCGAACAGGAACAGCGCTACGCCGATGAGCAGCCAGGACACCCGCTGGGTGGCGATGTAGAGCATCGCGATGAACATGCCGAAGAACAGGGCCGCCGTGCCGATGTCCGTCTCGAAGATCAGGATCAGCAGCGTGGCCACCCAGGCACACAGCACGGGCGCGAGGTCGCGCGCTCGGGGGAACGTGATGCCGAGAACCCGGCGCCCGGCCAGGGCCAGCACGTCTCGCTTACTGACCAGATAGCCCGCGAAGAACACGGCCAGCGCGAGCCGGGCGAACTCGCCGGGCTCGACGGAGAAGCCGCCGAAGATGATCCAGACCTTGGCGCCGTTGACGGTGCTGTGGCTGGTCGGGAGCACGGCCGGGATGGCCAGCAGCACCAGGCCGAGCGCGCCAAGGGTGTAGGTGTAGCGCTGCAGCACGCGCGCCTCGCGGACGAGTACGAGGACGGCCACCAGCGCGGCCACGCCGACACCGGTGTACAGCAGCTGCGTCGTGGTGGCCGAGCTGGGCAGGTCGGTGACCTGCAGGCCAGGATTGCCGTTCCGGCCGGACTGCTGGAGCCGGTAGATCATGACGATGCCGAGGCCGTTCAGCAGCGCGGCCAGGGGCAGCAGCAGCGGATCGGCGTGCGGCGCGAACCGCCGGATGGCTACGTGCGCGGCGACCATCAGAGCGGCGAAGACCACCAGGTCGGCGGGCAGCCCGGGCAGCTTGCCGCGCAGACCCAGGCCGACCGCGGCGTAGGCGAGCAGCACGACGGCGATGGCAAAGACAAGCATGACCAGCTCAGTCCGACGCCGACCGCGCGGCATGGCGACAGGCCGGTCAGCACTAGCGGCTACCGTCACCCTGCCCCCAGCGCCGCGCAGTAGGACGGCGGGGCGGCTGGCTCGGTGGGTGGGGCCGGCCTCTTGTTCGCGGCCACCTTCCCGTACTTGGCATTCCACTGGTTGAGCGCGGCCCCGTACTGGGTCTGTGCCTGCTGGTCTCGCTTGCACGTGTACGCGCGCTTGATCGAGGTGAGGGTGGCCTGCGACTTCGCGAGCGTGGTCGGGTTCGTGGGCAGGGTAAGGTCACCGGGCAGATGCGAGAGCGGAATGCCCGTCCGCCGGTAGACACTGGACAGGCTGATGAAGGCGATCTTCTCGTTGATCCCGCGGAAGATGGTGACCTGGCCACGGTCCGCGGCCAGGTAGTACTGGCCCTGGGTAGCGCGATAGCCGACGTAGAGCCCGGCGGCCACCACGGCTAGCAACACGACGAGGATCGTCGTCACCACGGGCCAGCGCCGGCGCGACTCGGCCAGTTCGTCGTCGTCCTCCTCGGTGTCCTCGGCCAGGTGGCTGACGCGCCCGTTGGGGCTCGCGTCGGCCGGGCCGCCAGGGCTATCCGCGCCGCCGTGACCAGTGGCCGCGCGCAGCAGCGTCCTGGCGTCGCCACCCGCGGCCGCCCCGGCGAGCACCGACTTCCGGGTCGGGGCTATCGGCCCCGACTCGTCCACGACGTCCGCCACGATGCAGGTGACGTTGTCGGGTCCGCCGTTCCTGATCGCCATGGTGATCAGTTGGTCGACCGCCTGGCCCGCGTCCGGCACGGTGGACAGCACCTCGTGCACGTCCTCATCGCTCACCACGTCGGTGAGGCCGTCGGAGCACAGCAGGTAGCGATCGCCCAGCATCGCCTCGTGAATCGCCAGGTCGGGCTCGGCGTCGGTGCTGCCCTGGAGAGCGCGCATGATGAGCGACCGCTGCGGGTGGTTGGCAGCGGCCGCCGGGCTGAGCCGGCCCTCATCCACCAGGGACTGGATGAGCGTGTGATCGCGCGTGATCTGATAGAGGTCGCCGTCCCGCAGCAGGTAAGCGCGGGAGTCGCCGATGTGGCACACCGCGACCTCGGCGTCGGCCCACAGCAGGGCGGTCAGCGTGGTGCCCATGCCCTCGACGGCCGGGTCCGAGACGCTCATGTCGTGCAGCGTGTCGCGGGCGGCGGCGACGGCCGCCGCCAGGGCGTCCAGCATCTCCTCGCTAGTGCTGAGGTCCTGCTGGTCCAGCGGTGCGATCGCGGAGATGGCTACGGCGCTCGCGACCTCGCCAGCGGCATGGCCGCCCATCCCATCGGCGATCGCCAGCAGCCGGGGGCCGGCATAGGCCGAGTCTTCATTCCCCTCGCGGAGCAGGCCGACGTCCGAGCGGAGCGCGTAGTGCAGGGCAAACGTCATCTGCGCAGCTCCAGAACGGTCTTGCCGATGCGGATCGGGACGCCGATCGGCACCGGGGTGGGCGCGGTCACCTTCTGCCGGTCCAGGTAGGTGCCGTTAGTCGATCCGAGGTCCTCTACCAGCCACTGACCATCTTGCGGGAAGAGTCGGGCGTGTCGGGTCGAAGCGTAGTCGTCGGCGAGCACCAGCGTGGCGTCATCCGCCCGGCCGATCGTGATCTGCTGATCGGTCAGCCCCAGCGTCGTGCCGGCCAGCGCACCGGCGGTGACCAGCAGATGCTGCGGAGCTGCCCGGGAGGTTCGCGGCGGCCGGTCGGCGGGCTTGAGCTGCGGCGGGCTGGCCGGTGCCGTCGTGACCCGTCGGCGCCGGTGGCTGACCTGGCCGAACAGGTCGGTTCGCACGACGCCGACGGCCGCGATCACGAAGAGCCACAGGACGGCGAGAAAGCCGATCCTGATGAGGGTGAGCTCAAGCGCGTTCATCGAGTCATGATCCTTGTCGCGACGCCGCGCCGCGCCTGTCCTCAGTAAATGCCGTCGCGCCGGAAGACCAGCGTGGTCCGGCCGAGGGTGACTCGAGTGCCGTCGCTGAGCGCGACCCGCCGGACGGGCTGGCCGTTGACGAAGGTGCCGTTCGTCGAGCCAAGATCGACCAGGACGACGTCGTCGTCCTCGACCCGGATCTCGGCGTGGTGCCGGGACACGCCCGGGTCGACGAGCCGCAGGTCACAGTCGGTGCCCCGGCCCAGGATGACGAGCGGCGTGGTGATCTCGTAGGTGCGCTGGTGGCCTCCGTCCGGTCCGCCGTCAGGACCAGAAACCAGCAGCCGCGGGTTGCCGCGGAACCCACCGGCGGGTTGGGGCAGGTCGGTGACCGGCCGCCGGATCTCGCCGTCCTCGACGGTCGTGCCGCGGATGACGCCGGACAGGATCCGGAACGTGCCGGTGGTGAGATCGCGGACGCCCTCGAATCGCATCCGCACCGGGCCCACGAACGAGTAACCCTGCTCCTTGGCGTATTCCCTGGCCAGCGTGGCCAGCTCGATACCCAGGCTGTCGGCGTACATGTCGAGGCGGGCGTAGTCGTCCTCCGCGACCTCGACGACGAAGTCGTTCGGCACCAGGGTGCGGCCCTGAGCCACGAT
>JASHPF010000310.1 GCA_030038295.1 Streptosporangiaceae bacterium | reverse complement strand
ACCTCACCGGTCGGCTGTGTGACGCCATGGCGGCGACGGCGCACCGCGGTGCTCGCGCGGGGGCGCGCCGCGGTGCGCCCGCTCGGGCGAGCGACGCCGATGAGGCGGCGAGCGCGCTGTGCGCGGCGCTGCGGTCACTCGGGCTGAGCGACGACGACGAGGTAGCCGCTGCGGCCAGCATCCTGTTCCAGGCCCGCGACGCCACCGCGGCGCTGATCGGCCTCACGGTGCTGGCGTCGGCGGCTGGCCGCTGCGGACGCGCCGCCGACCGGGTCGAGCGCGTGCTCCGGCGCGAACCGCCGGTTCAGTTCACCCGCCGGACCGCGGTGGTGGCCACGACGATCGGCGCCGCCGTCATACCGCGCGGATCCGACGTGCGGATCTTGCTGACCGCAGCCACCGCGGGGACTCCCGGCACGTTCGGTGACGGACCGCACGCCTGCCCTGGTGCGACCGCGGCCACCGTGATCGCGCGCGAGTTCGGCGCGGTACTCGACGCGGACGGCTGGCGGCCGGTCCCCGGTCAGCGCGTCGACTACGAGCCGCGGCCCAACCTGCGGCTGCCGTGTCGCGTCCTGGTAACCCGCCCATGACCGGGCCGCGCGCGTTCGCCGCACTGCACCGCCCCGGCAGCCCGTTCCTCCTTCCGAACGCGTGGGACGTCGGCTCTGCGCTCCTGCTGGCGGAGGCCGGATTCCCCGCCATCGGGACGACAAGCCTCGGGGTGACGGCGGCCGCGGGCGAGATCGATGGCGCCGGGACCGGCCGCGCGGTCACCCTGGCGGCCGCGCGGGCGATCCTGCCCCGCCTGCCCGTGCCGCTGACCGTCGACCTCGAAGGCGGCTACAGCGACGATCCCGCCGAGGTCGCGGACCTGGTCGCAGAGCTGGCCGGGCTCGGCGCGGCTGGGGTCAACATCGAGGACGCCCGGGGCGGGGGCACGCTGCGCTCGGCGGCGGAGCACGCCGCCATTATCAAGGCGGCCGCCGCGGCGGCGCCCCGGTTGTTCGTGAACGCGCGCACCGACGTCTTCTGGCTGCAGGTCGGCCCGCCCGGCGGCCGGCTCGACGCGGCGCTGGCGCGGCTGCTCGCCTACCAGGACGCGGGGGCCTCGGGCGTGTTCGTACCCGGGCTCACTGAACTCGCCGGCATCGCGGCGCTGGCCGGGCGCCTCCGGCTGCCACTGAACGTGCTCTGGCAGCCGCGCACGACGCTGGCGCAGCTCGGCGACGCGGGAGTCGCGAGGGTCAGCACCGGTTCCGCGCTCTACCGGCGGGCCCTCGCCGCGGCGGTGGCCGCGGCCGTGGCGGCACAGGAGGACCGCCCGCCGCGCGGTCCCGATGTGCGCTATCACAGCGTGCTGTCCACGTTGCAGCGGTCGGCGGTGCGCGTTCGCTGATTCGGGGGCCAAACACGGGAATACCGGTCGCGCGTGACGGTTGACCGTGCCATGAGAGCTGTGGGAGTGACGGAGTTTGGCGGCCCCGAGGTCCTGCGTGTCGTGGAGCTGCCCGATCCACAGGCCGGGCCGGGAGAGGTGCGCATTCGGGTGCACGCGGCCGCGGTCAACCCGACCGACACGGGCCTGCGCAGCGGCGGCCGCGCGAGCCAGCTCAGGGACATTCCGCCGCCGTACGTGCCGGGCATGGATGCCGCTGGCGTACTCGACCAGATCGGCCCTGGCGTCGACACGAACCTGCGCGTTGGCGACCACGTCATGGCCATCGTGGTGCCGCACGGCTCGCACGGTGCCTACGCCGAGCTGCTGGTGGTGCCCGCCGAGTCGGTAACCCGAGTACCCGCGGGTGCCACCGATGCCGAGGCGGCGACGCTGCCGATGAACGGACTCACGACCCGCCAGGCACTCGACCTGCTTGACCTGGCTCCCGGCCAGACGCTCGCCGTGACCGGCGCCGCGGGAGCGGTGGGCGGCTACGCGGTTCAGCTGGGCAAGGCCGAGGGATTGCGGATCATCGCCGACGCCGCGCCGGAAGACGAGCAGCTCGTCAAGGACCTCGGCGCCGACGTGGTGGTGCCGCGCGGCCCCGAGTTCGCCGCGCGCGTCCGCGAGGTGGTGCCCGACGGAGTCGACGGACTGATCGACGCCGCACTGCTCAACGAGCTGGTCGTCCCTGCCGTCCGGGACGGCGGCCGGATCGCCACCGTGCGCGGGTTCACCGGCGAGCCGGAGCGCGGCATCACGTTCCATCCGGTTTTCGTCCGCAATTACGCGCGCGAGCACGACAAGCTCGATCGGCTGCGCCAGCAGGCGGAATCCGGCACCGTGACGCTCCGAGTGGCCAAGACGCTGGCCGCCGATCACGCCGCGGAAGCCCACCGGACCCTCGAGGCGGGCGGTACGCGCGGCCGCCTCGTCCTGGAGTTCTGAGCCGTGGCCGACCGATTCGCCGCCGTCGAGGCCTACCGGGCCGCGCTCGGCAGCACTGATGACGACGCAGCGCGCGCGGTCGCTGACGTACTCGCCGACGACGTAGCCGTGCAGACCAACTTCGGGCGGGCCGAGGGCAGCTCGGCGGCGCTCGCGCTGCTGCGCGAGCCCCGGACGGCCGGGCTGATCGCGGGCGGCGCGCGGTGGTCGCCGCCGACCACCGACGGCGACCGCGTCGTGGTGACCGCGACACTCCCCGATACCGCGCCGTTCGGCGGCCTCGAGCTCGTCTTCGAGTTCGCCGCGGACAAGATCATCCGGGTCGAGCAGCAGACGCTGCCGCCGGCGCCACTGAAGCCGCGTCCGCTCCGCCTCACCCCGGAGATCAAGGCGGCGGTCGACGGCGCGCTCGATAATCAGACCCCCATGCTCATCGCCTACGTCGACGATGACGAGCAGATTCACCTGTCGTTCCGCGGCACGATCCAGGCGCATTCCGACGATCAGCTCGCGCTGTGGGCACGCGACCCGGCCGGCGGCCTGCCACGGAACATCACGCTCCGGCCGAAGGTCACGCTCTTCTATCACGACCCAGCCAGCCGGACTTCGTACACCTTTTACGGCCGAGCGCAGGTGGTGTCGGATGCCGCCACCCGCGATGCGATCTTCGCGAAGTCGCACCCACGCGAGCAACAGGCGGACTTCCGCCGGCGCGGCGTCGCCATCGTCGTCGACGTGGACAAGGTCGAGGGCCGGGACGCCGGCGGCCGGCTGCTCCTGCTGCGAGCGCAGTCGTAACCGGATCCCGGCGCCAAGCCCGTCAGGGCACCGGCACGGCGGCGGCCGGCGCCCAGCCGATGGCGGGAGCGATGTGCCGGGCAATGGTGTCGAGGATGCGCGCGTTGTAGGCCACGCCTAGCTGGTTGGGAACGGTGAACAAGACGGTATCGGCCGCCCGTACGGCCTCGTCCTTCGCGATCTCGGCGGCGATCCGGTCCGGCTCGCCCACGTACGTGCGGCCAAACCGGGCTCGTACGCCATCGAGCACCCCGATCTGGTCGTCGTGGTCCTGGCCGCCGAAGTACCGGCGGTCGATGTCTTCGGTGATCGGCAGCACGCTGCGGGATACCGAGATCCGCGGCTCCCGGTCGAAGCCCTGCTCCGCCCACGCCTGCCGATACACCCGGATCTGCTCGGCCTGCAGCTCATCGAACGGGACGCCGGTGTCCTCCGTCAGCAGCGTTGAGCTCTGCAGGTTCAGTCCCATCCGAGCTGCCCAGGCGGCGGTGGCCCGGCTGCCCGAGCCCCACCAGATCCGGTCGCGCAGGCCGGGGGACTGCGGCTGGATGGCCAGGCCAGCGCTGACACCCGAGCGGGCCGGGTCGGTGGTGGCGACGGCCGCGCCGGCGATGGCGGCGAGGAAGATCTCGGTCTTGCCGCGCGCGCTGTCAGCGTCGGTCTCGCCATCCGCGGGCCGGTAGCCGAACGACTCGGCACCGCGCAGCGCTATCTCGGGCGATCCCCGGCTGACCCCGAGCTGCAGCCGCCCGCCGCTGATCAGGTCGGCGGCCGCCGTTTCCTCCGCCAGATACAGCGGGTTCTCGTAGCGCATGTCGATCACGGCGGTGCCGATCTCGATCCGGTGCGTCCGGGCCGCGATCGCCGCCAGCAGCGGCAGCGGCGAGGAGAGCTGGCGCTCGAAGTGGTGTACCCGGACAAATGCCCCGTCGATCCCGATCTCCTCGGCTGCCTCGGCGAGCTCGATCGTCTGCAGCAGAGCGTCCGCGGCGGTGCGCGTTTGCGAACCAGGAGCCGCGCGCCAGTGGCCGAAGGTCAGGAAGCCAATCCGTTTCATGCCCGTGTCAGCGCGCGGCGGCGGGGCCAGATTCCCGACGAACGAACCGGCGCAGGGTCAGCCCGGCCGGGGGACCGTCGCGCCGTCCACGGGCGACTCGGCCGCGGGCAGCTGCGCCGCGGCGACCGCATACGCGGCGGTCCTACGGTGTACGCGGGGTCCCGGGCGGGACTCCCCGACCCGACGGGCCGTGATCGGGGACGGACCGGGGATCTTTCCCGATATGCCGCCCGGATGTGCCGCGGCAGGCTGGCGACGTGAGCAC
>JASHPF010000043.1 GCA_030038295.1 Streptosporangiaceae bacterium | reverse complement strand
CCGGCGCCGCGGGACCGGACGGGCCATCGGGACCCGCCGCGGTCCGGCGCACGCTGGCCCGGCTCGGGGCGGCTCGCGGCGGGCCGGTCAACCCGGTGCTCGAGCCGCTGATCAAGACCGTGCGGACCACGCACCCGAAGGCCGACGTGCGGATGGTCGAGCGCGCCTACGAGGTGGCCGCCCGGATGCACGCGGGGCAGGCCAGGGACAGCGGCGACCCGTACATCACCCATCCGCTGGCGGTGGCGACCATCCTCGCCGAGCTCGGCATGCCGCACGACGTCATCTGCGCCGCGCTGCTGCACGACACGGTGGAGGACACCCCGTACACGATCGACGAGCTGCGGGCCGACTTCGGTGACGACATCGCGGCCATGGTCGACGGCGTCACGAAGCTGGACAGGGTCAAGTATGGCGACGCGGCGCAGGCCGAAACTGTCCGCAAGATGGTCGTCGCGATGTCGCGGGACATCCGGGTGCTCGTCATCAAGCTCGCGGACCGGCTGCACAACATGCGGACGCTGCGCTACTTGCCGCGCGACAAGCAGGAGCGCAAGTCTCGCGAGACGCTGGAGATCTTCGCACCGCTCGCACACCGGCTCGGCATGAACACGGTCAAGTGGGAGCTCGAGGACCTGGCGTTCGCGACCCTGTTCCCCAAGCGCTACGACGAGATCGCGAGGCTGGTCTCCGAGCGCGCGCCGCGCCGGGAGGCCTACCTGCGCGAGGTCAAGGAGGACATCGAAGAGGACCTGCGGGAAGCCAAGATCAAGGCCCAGGTGACCGGACGGCCCAAGCACTACTACTCGGTCTACCAGAAGATGATCGCCCGCAATGTCGGGTTCGATGACATCTACGACCTGGTGGGGATCAGGGTCCTCGTGGACTCGCTGCGGGACTGCTACGCGGTTCTCGGCATCGTGCACGCGCGCTGGAATCCGGTGCCCGGCCGGTTCAAGGACTACATCGCGATGCCGAAGTTCAACATGTACCAGTCGCTGCACACCACGGTGATCGGGCCCGACGGCAAGCCGGTGGAGCTACAGATCCGGACGTGGGGGATGCACAAGCGGGCCGAGTACGGCGTGGCGGCGCACTGGAAATACAAGGAGGAGACGGCCGGCGGTGCGGGCACCGGCGACATGGCGTGGCTCCGCCAGCTCGTCGACTGGCAGCGTGAGACCGAGGACCCGGCCGAGTTCCTCGACTCGCTCCGGTTCGACCTGGCCGGCGCGGAGGTATACGTGTTCACCCCGCGCGGCGAGGTCATCGCGCTACCGCAGGGCTCCACCCCGGTGGACTTCGCCTACGCCATCCACACCGAGGTGGGCCACCGAACCATCGGCGCCCGGGTGAACGGCCGGCTGGTGGCGCTGGAGAGCGCGCTGACCAACGGCGACACGGTGGAGATCTTCACCTCCAAGGCTTCGGACGCGGGCCCGAGCCAAGACTGGCTCGGCTTCGTCAAGAGCGCGCGGGCCAGGAACAAGATCCGGCACTGGTTCTCCAAGGAGCGCCGCGAGGCGGCCGCCGAAGCGGGCAAGACCGCCATCGCCCGGATGATGCGCAAGCAGAACCTGCCGCTGCAGCGGCTGGCGACGGCCGACGCGCTCAACGCCATCGCCACCGAGCTGCGGTACGCCGACCTGTCCGCGCTGTACGCGGCCGTCGGCGAGGGTCACGTCAGCGCGCAGTCCGTGGTCACCAAGCTGATCAAGTCGGCCGGCGGCATCGCCGGCGCGCAGGAGGACCTGGCCGAGGCGACGCTGGTCACGAGGACGCCGCGGCCAGCCAGCCCGGACGGCGACGCGGGCGTCGTGGTCGAGGGCGCCGCTGATGTCTGGGCCAGGCTCTCGAAGTGCTGTACGCCGGTGCCGGGCGACGCGATCACGGGCTTCGTGACCCGGGGGAACGGCGTATCCGTACACCGAGCCGACTGCGTCAACCTGGTTCACCTGCTGGAGTCGCAGCCGGAACGGCTCGTCAACGTCCGCTGGTCGCCACGGGAGGGCTCACAGTTCCTGGTGGCGATCCAGGTCGAGGCGCTCGACCGCACCGGCCTGCTGTCGGACGTCACGAGGTCCATCTCCGAGCAGCACGTGAACATCATGTCGGCGACCGTCAGCACGACGCGGGACCGGATCGCGTTCAGCCGGTTCACCTTCGAGATGGGCGACCCGAAGCACCTCGGCGCGGTCCTGCGCGCCGTGCGCAACGTCGACGGCGTCTACGACGTCTACCGCGTCACCAGCTAGCCCCTTCGGCCCGACGGCGGCGGTAACGCGCTCGGGACCGGCAGCGGCCGGAGATCAAGGCTCAGCTCGACAGCTCCGCCAGTGTCCGCTCGGCTTCGGCGAGCCACGAGCGGCGCGCGGCCAGGGCCTCCTTGGCCTTCTGCTGCGCCTTCTGGTCCCCGGCGGCCTGCGCCCGGGCGAGCTGGTGCTCGAGCTGCGTCACGGCCGAGCGGATCTGCTCGACGGTCCCGCGGGCCCGGGACAGCGCCTCAGGGTTGGTCCGCCGCCACTGCGAGTCCTCGGCCCGCCGGAGCCCCTCCTCGACCCGCCGCAGGCCGCCTTCTAGCCGCTCCTGCGCGTCCCGCGGCACGGCGCCGGCCCGCTCCCAGCGCTCCAGGATGCCGCGCAGCGCGGCCCTGGCCGCGCGCGGGTCGGTTGCTGGCACCAGCTTCTCCGCCTCGGCGAGCAGCTGCTCCTTGACCACGACGTGCTCGCGCAGCTCGCGGTCCTTGGCGTCGATGACCTGGGAGCGAGCGGCGAAGAACGCGTCCTGGGCCATCTTGAACCGGGTCCACAGCTCATCCTCGGTGGCCCGGTCGGCGCGTCCGGCCTGCTTCCACGACCGCATCAGCTCCCGGTAGGCGCTGGCGGTGCCACTCCAGTCGGTCGACGCGGCGAGCTCTTCTGCGCGGCTGACCAGCTCCTCCTTGCGCGTGCGCACGGTGGCGCGCTCGTCCTCGAGCCCCGCGAAGTAGGCCTTCCGACGCTTGGCGAAGCCGTTTCGCGCCGCCGATAGCCGCTTCCACAGCACGGCCTCGGCGGCTCGGTCGCCGCGCGGCGCCACCTTCCACTCCTCTAGTAGCTGGCGCATCCGCTCGCCGCCGGCCTTCCAGTGCGTCGCCTCCGCCGCGAGCCGCTCGGCCTCGGCGACGATCCGCTCCCTGACCTCGTGCGCCTCCGTCCTCGCTTGCTCGCGAGCGGCGCGGTGCTCTTCCTTACGCTGCTCGATGGTCTCGCCCAGGGCGGTGAGCCGGGCGCGCAAGGTCGCGAGGTCGCCGATGGCGTTCGCGTCGGTCACGGCGTTCGTCAGCCGGGCGATGGTCGCCCTGGCCTGGCCGGCGGACAGGTCGGTGCTGGTCATCCGCTGTTCGAGCAGGCTGATCTCGGTCTCAAGCGCGTCGAACTTGCGCGTGAAGAAGGCCAGGGCCTCGTCGGGGCTGCCGGCCTGCCACGAGCCGATGGCCCGCTCGCCATCGGCGGTCCGGACGTAGACAGTCCCGTCGTCGGCCACCCGGCCCCACGGATCGCTTGCGGTACTCACCGCGTACCTCCTGCTCGGTACCTGACCGGCTGCACGGTCAGGTCTTCGTGATCTTCACGCTCTTGATCTGGACGCTTTCGTTCGGTTTCCCGCCACCTGCCGGATTGGAGTTATCGTCGCCCTTCGCCCCGATGGCCTGCAGGACACTGAGCCCGCTGGTGACCGTGCCGAACGGCGTATAGGTGGCCCCCAGGGACCCTGGCGGAGTGTTCTCGTACACCAGGAAGAACTGGCTGCCGTTGGTAGTGGGCGTGTCGGTGGCCATAGCCACCGTCCCAGCCGGGTACGTCGCGCCCTTGAGGTTCTCGCTGTCGAACTCGTAGCCGGGGCCGCCCGAGCCGGTCCCGGTAGGGTCGCCGCATTGCAGCACGGAGAAGCCGTTCGAGGCGGTGGTCAGCCGCGGGCACGGCGTGTTGTTGTAGAAGCCCTGGTCGGCGAGTGAGACGAACGAGTTCACCGTGCACGGGGCCTTGCTGTTCAGCAGGCTGATGACGACAGTGCCGCGGTTGGTCGTGATCGTGGCGGTGTAGCGGGCCTTGGTGTCTGGCTTCGCCGGCGGCAAGGACACCTTGCGGGCCGCGGTACCAGACTTTGTGTATGCGCACGTGGTACTAGCAGCGGCCGTGGCCGTCTTGGTGGGGGTGAAGGCCCCGGCCAGGAAGGCGGCGCCGACGCCGACGCCGATCACCAGCAGCACAGCAACGGAGCTGATCCACCACTGCCGCGTCCGCCTGGCCCGCTGCACCTGGCGGTCCAGCCGCCGCTGATACGCCTCCCTGGCAAGCTGACGCTGACGCTCCTTCTTGGTGGCCACCCCTGCCGTTCCTCCTGCTCACCCGCGGTACCGTGCGGCGCTTCATGGGGCTACAACGCCTCGCCCGCGGGCTACGGCGGCCGCCAGGCAACGCACTGCGAAACTTCGCGAATCGTACCGTTGTGTGGGGACTAGTAATGCCGTCGTTACATATCGGTACCCAACCGCGCCCAAGTCGTGTCCTGCCGTGCGACCGCCAGCCACCAGCGGGTTTGCCGCCCCATCCTCGGTAGCCTGGGACCCGCACGGCCCCGATCTGGGGCAGCGTTCACACACCTGGAGGCCAGGTGATCATCGCCGGGTTCCCCGCGGGCTCGTTCGCCGCCAACTGCTACCTGCTGGCCACCGGCCCTGGCACGGAATGCCTGATCATCGATCCGGGCCAGGATGCCGAGCCGGGCATCGCCGAGATCGTTGACCGGTACCGGCTGCGGCCGGTCGCCGTGCTCGCCACCCACGGGCACGTGGACCACATCTGGTCGGTGGCCCCGGTCTGCGGCGCGCGGGGCATCCCGGCCTACATCCACCCGGCCGACCGCGCGCTGCTCACCGATCCCGCGCGCGGGCTGTCGCTCGGCCCGGCCCAGCAGCTGTTCGGCGGCCTGACCTTCACCGAGCCGGATGACGTGCGCGAGCTGACCGACGGCATGACGCTCGACCTGGCCGGCCTCCCGCTCGTCGTTGACCACGCCCCCGGCCACACCCCTGGGTCGGTGACCTTTCGCCTGCCGGGCACGCTGTTCACCGGCGACCTACTGTTCGCTGGCTCCATCGGCCGGACCGACCTGCCGGGCGGTGACTACGAAACGATCCTGGCTAGCCTGGCCCGAGTGTGCCTGCCGCTGCCGGACGAGACGGTGGTCCTGGCCGGGCACGGGCCGCAGACGACCATCGGGACCGAGCGGGCGCGCAATCCGTTCCTGGCCGGCCTCGCGCCGGCCAGGGGTCCGGCTACCGGGCTGTGAGCGGGCCGGCGGGAGCGGCTGGCCGACCGGGCCGGACCGCGGCGCGGCCGGGCCGCGGCGAGGAGGCCGTGCTGGGGCCGGCGGTGACTGGCGAGAGAGGGGCAGGGGCGAGCGATGATCCGCAGCCATGAGGCGGGCAGCCTGCGGGCCGCCGACGCGGGGGAGCAGGTACGGCTGGCGGGCTGGGTCGCGCGGCGCCGCGACCATGGCGGCGTCGTGTTCATCGACCTGCGCGACGGCAGCGGGATCGTGCAGGTCGTGCTCCGCCAGGAAGACGTGGCCCACGACCTTCGGAACGAGTTCTGTGTGCTGGTCACCGGCGCCGTGCGGCGGCGGCCGTCGGGTAACGAGAACCCGGACCTGCCGACCGGCGAGATCGAGGTCGCAGCGACCGGGCTGGAAGTGCTGTCGGAGTCCGACGCGCTGCCGTTCCCGATCGAGCCCAGTGCCGGCCAGGGCGGCGATCTCAACGAGGAGATCCGGCTCAAGTACCGCTACCTGGACATCCGCAGGGCCGACATGGCGTCCGCGCTGAAGGCCAGGTCGAGAGCCGTGTACCTGCTCAACGACGTGATGGCGGGACACCGGTTCGTCACCGTCGAGACGCCGTTTCTCACCAAGTCGACGCCTGAGGGCGCGCGGGACTTCCTGGTCCCGGTCCGGCTACGGCCCGGCAGCTGGTATGCGCTGCCGCAGTCGCCCCAGCTGTTCAAGCAGCTGCTCATGATCGCCGGGCTCGAACGGTACTTCCAGCTCGTCCGGTGCTTCAGGGACGAGGACTTCCGCGCCGACCGGCAGCCCGAGTTCACTCAGGTGGACCTCGAGATGTCGTTCGTGACCAGGGACGACGTGATCGCGGTCGCCGAGGACCTGATCGAGCGACTGTGGGCGGAGCTGGTCGGCTACCAGGTACCGCGGCCCATCCCGCGCATGACCTACGCCGACGCCATGGCCAGGTACGGCTCGGACAAGCCCGACCTGCGGTTCGGCACCGAGCTCGTCGACCTGACCAGCTACTTCGCCCAGTCGGAGGTCCGGGTGTTCCAGGCCCCGCACGTCGGCGCCGTGGTCATGCCCGGCGGCGCCGCGCAGTCCAGGCGCGAGCTCGACGGCTGGCAGGACTGGGCCCGCTCCCGCGGCGCCCGCGGGCTCGGCTACGTACTGATCGGCGCGGATGGCGCGGTGGCCGACGCTGGCCCGATCGCACGGCACCTGTCGGAGGCCGAGCGGTCCGGGCTGCCCGCGGCGGTCGGAGCGGCCGCCGGCGACGCGGTGTTCTTCGCCGCCGGCCCGGCCAACGAGGCGCGCATCCTGCTCGGCGCGGCCCGGCTGGAGATCGGCTACCGGTGCGGTCTGATCGACCCGGCGACGTGGGCGTTCACCTGGGTGGTCGACGCGCCCATGTTCGAGGACGACGGCGAGGGGGGCTGGACCGCGGTGCATCACCCGTTCACCGCGCCGCTGCCCGAGTGGCAGTCGAAGTTCCCCGCCGAGCCGGGCGGCGCGCTGGCCGACGCCTACGACATCGTCTGCAACGGCACCGAGATCGGCGGCGGCTCCATCCGGATCCACCGGTCGGACGTACAGCAGCAGGTGTTCGACGTTATCGGGCTGTCGCGGGCCGAGGCGAGCGCGCAGTTCGGGTTCCTGCTCGAGGCGCTCCGATTCGGGCCGCCGCCACACGGCGGCATCGCGTTCGGCTGGGACCGGCTGCTGATGCTGCTGACCAGGCGCGAGTCCATCAGGGACGTGATCGCCTTCCCCAAGGCCGCCTCGGGTCACGACCCGCTCACCGGCGCACCGACGCCGATCACCGAGCAGCAGCGCAAGGAGGCCGGCATCGACGTCCGTCCGGTCGGCCGGCGCCCCTAGCGGAACGTCCGGAACGCGGCGCGCACTTCCTGCACGAACAGCTCGGGCTGCTCGAACGCGGCGAAGTGACCGCCCCGCGGCGGCTCGCCCCAGTAGCGCAGGTCAGGAAACTCCTTCTCGGCCCAGCGCCGGGACGCCCGGAAGATCTCCCTGGGGAAGATCGAGCAGCCGACCGGTACCTGGACCGTCCCGCCGAGGCCCTTGCCGAAGCTCTCCCAGTAGAGCCGCGCCGACGACGCGCCGGCGCCCGGCAGCCAGTAGAGCATGACGTTGTCCAGGATCTCGTCTCTGGTCAGGGCGTTAGCCGGGTCACCGTCGCAGTCGGTCCAGGCCCAGAACTTCTCGAGGATCCACGCGCACAGGCCGACGGGGGAGTCCACCAGCCCGTAACCGACCGTCTGCGGCCGGGTCGACTGCTCCTTGGAGTAGCCCGAATCCCAGTCGCGGTAGTACTGCAGGCCGGCCAGCGCCGACCTCTCCTGGTCGGTGAGGCTGTCCATGGTGGCCGGGTCAGGCCGGACGGTGACCATGTTGAGGTGGATGCCGACGACATGGGCGGCGTGCCTGCTGCCGAGGGCCGCGGTGACCCCGGAGCCCCAGTCGCCGCCCTGGGCGCCGTACCGCAGATAGCCGAGGCGGGTCATCAGCGTGTCCCAGGCGTCCGCGATGCGCGGCACGCCCCAGCCAGGGCTGGCGGGCTTGCCGCTGAAGCCGAAGCCCGGCAGCGACGGGCAGACGAGGTGGAAGGCGTCCGCGGCGTCGCCGCCGTGCGCCACCGGATCCGTGAGCGGCCCGATGACCTTGCGGAATTCGACGATGGAGCCCGGCCAGCCGTGCGTGAGCACCAGCGGCAGCGCCCCCTGGTGCGGCGAGGGCACGTGCAGGAAGTGGACGTCCAGTCCGTCGATCTCAGTAGTGAACTGCGGGAACGCGTTCAGGCTCCGCTCGCACGCGCGCCAGTCGTAGCGCTCCAGCCAGTAGTCGCACAACTCGCGGAGGTAGGCAAGCGGCACGCCCTGCGACCAGTCATCGACGGTCTCCGGCTCCGGCCACCGGGTGCGCCGGATCCGGTCGGACACGTCGTCGAGGTGCTGTTGCGCAACCTCGACGAGGAACGGGGTAATTTCGTGGCTCATCCGCAGAGCATGGCGCGCGGCCGACCCGATGCGCCAGAGCGGGCTAGTCTCCGCTCGTGGGCTACCTCGGGCAGTTCGACAACCTGATTCGCGAGCAGGATCGGGGCCACGCGGTCCGGTTTACCCGCAGCATCGTCGTCTTCCTTGACGGTCTCGTGGTCTGCCCGGTCGCGATTCGCGGGGCTGGCCGGGCGCTGCCCCGCAGCCTGCTCAGCGGGCTGGTTCGCCGCGGCGGCCGGGTCGTCGATGACAGCGACCAGCTCCGGCTGGCCGCCGAGGCGGGCCCGCACGCGACCGCAACCGAGTTCGCGCAGACCTGCCCGGGCGGCGCGGCGATCCCGTTCGCCGTGGTGGCCAGGGTCGTTCTCAGCAGGCCCCGGCAGGTCAGCGAGCTCGCGGTCGATGAGCACGTGACCGGCTCGGCCGCGCCCGTACGGTCGGTTTATCTAGGCGACCTCGCCGCTGACCGGGTGCTCGCGGTGCTGGGGGTGCCGCTCGGCGAGCGGCTGCACATCGACGTCGCCGGCGGCTGACCGCCGTTACGGCGATACCCGGCAGCGTCGGCGGGTGCGGGTAATGTCGCAGTCGTGACCAGTGCGGACGCGAGCCAGGCCGAGAGTCTGTTCGACGACTCGGCGCGCTCGGCCGAGCAGGCGCAAGCGCCCCTGGCGGTCCGCATGCGACCGCGTTCCCTGCTGGAAGTCGTCGGCCAGGGACACCTGACCAGGGACGGGTCCGTCCTGCGCAAGCTCGCCGACACGGACGCGCCGATGTCGGTGCTGCTGTGGGGTCCGCCAGGGACCGGTAAGACCACGCTCGCGTACGTCATCGCGAGTGTCACCAGGCGGCGGTTCGTCGAGCTGTCAGCGGTGTCGGCCGGGGTCAAGGACGTACGGGCCGCGATCGAGACCGCGCGCGGCGAGCTCGGGCTCACCGGCAAGCAGACCATGCTGTTCATCGACGAGGTACACCGGTTCTCCAAGACACAGCAGGACGCGTTGCTGCCCGCCGTGGAGAACCGCTGGGTGTCGTTCATCGGCGCGACGACCGAGAACCCGTCCTTCTCCGTCGTCGGGCCGCTGCTGTCCCGGTCGCTGCTGCTGACGCTGCGGCCGCTCGGCGACACGGACATGCTGGTGGTCATCGAGCGGGCGCTGGCCGATGAGCGCGGGCTCGACGGCCGGGTGCGGCTAGCCGACGGGGTGGCGGCTCAGCTGATCCGGCTGTCCGGCGGGGACGCGCGCCGGGCGCTGACCTTCCTGGAGGCGGCGGCGCTCGGCCTCCCGGCCGGCGGTGAGATCACCGTGGAGCTGCTGGAGCGCGCGGTCGACCGTGCGATGGTCCGCTACGACCGGGCTGGGGACCAGCACTACGACGTGATCAGCGCGTTCATCAAGAGCATGCGGGGCAGCGACGCGGACGCCGCGCTGCACTACCTGGCCCGGATGATCGAGGCGGGGGAGGATCCCCGCTACATCGCCCGGCGGCTCATCGTGCACGCCAGCGAGGATGTGGGGATGGCCGACCCCACCGCGCTGCAGACCGCGGTCGCCGCGGCGCAGGCGGTCGAGTTCGTCGGGCTGCCGGAGGCGCAGCTGAACCTCGCGCAGGCAGTCATCCACATCGCGCTCGCGCCCAAGTCCAACGCCGTGGCCACGGCCATCTGGCTGGCTCGCGCCGACGTGCAGCAGGGCCAGGCTGGCCCGGTGCCGAGGCACCTGCGCGACGCCAGCTACCCGGGCGCGGCCCGGCTCGGCCACGGCAAGGGCTACGTATACCCGCACGACGACCCGGCCGGGGTGGTGCGGCAGCAGTACGCGCCCGACGGCCTGACCGGGCGGCGCTACTACGAGCCGACGACGCGCGGGGGCGAGGCCCGGGTCACCGAGCGCGCCGAGCGCATCCGGTCGGTCCTGGACGGCGACGCCGACGGGGCGGGCGACAGCCCGGAGAGCCGCTAGCGTCGGCCTGGCGTGCGGTGATCCGCTGGCCAGCCGAAGGCGGCGGGCCGATCCGCGATAGGGTCAGCGCAGGCTGACACGGGGTGGCTGAGGAAGGCGGGACCTATGGGGAGCGGGCGGGCATGACCGCCGGGCAGCTGGCGGCGCTGATCGCTGCGGTTTCCGTTGCCGTGCTCTCGGGCGTCGGCGTCGTGGTGCTGGTCAAGCTGGCCCGGCTGACGTCAGCGCTGACCCGGCTGGTCACTGACTATTCCGGCCGCGCCGACCAGCTGCTGGAGCGAGCGCAGGCGGCCATCGACCGCACCAACGAGCAGCTCGCGCGGACCGATTCGATCACTGCCAGCATGGACCAGGTAACGGCCAACATGGCCGAGCTGTCCGGGCACGTCTCCGCGCTGACCGGGCTGACCAGGACGATCTCGACCGCGGTCGGCGCGCCGCTGACCGGGCTGTCGGCGCTGGCCTACGGGGTGCGGCGCGCCATGCTCGTGCGCCGCTCGATCCAGGCGGCCGTGCTGGCCGACGACGCCATCCCCGAGGAGCCGGCCGCGCGGGTGCCGGAGTCCGGGCCCAGGGCCGCGATCACAGCGCCGCCTGCCCGGCTGCCGCGGCACAGCGTCCGGGCCGGAGGCCGGTAGTGATGCGGCGCGGACTCTGGCTAGCGGCCGGCGCGGTCCTGGGCGTGGCCGGCTACCGGCGGGCCACCAGGCTGGTCGACGGCCTGACTCGCGGGGCGGTCGGCGGCGCGGCGAGACCGGCT
>JASHPF010000042.1 GCA_030038295.1 Streptosporangiaceae bacterium | reverse complement strand
GGCCGAGCGAGAACAGGCCATCGGCAGCTACCGGCTCTGCTCCGGCGAGCCGGGCACCCACGTCGTAGGTCGGGTAGGCCAGCGACGGGTAGACAACGATGTCGCCGGGACCGCAGCCGAGCAGCGTGGGCAGCCAGGCGATGAACTCCTTGGTGCCGACTACGGGAAGCACCGTGGTCGGGTCGACGCTGACCCCGTGCCGGCGGGCGAGCCAGCCTGCGGCGGCCTGCCGCAGGGCCGGGGTGCCAGCGGTCTGCGGGTAGCCGGGAGAGTTCGCGGCCGCACGCAGCGCGGCCTGCACAACCTCGGGGACTGGGTCGACCGGCGTGCCGACCGACAAGTCGACGATGCCGTCAGGATGGGAGCTAGCCAGGGCAGTTGCCCCGGCCAGCGAGTCCCAGGGGAATGCCGGGAGCCGCGCGGCTGGCCCGCTGGCGCTAGTCCTGGTGGCGCCAGGCCCGCTTGCTCCAGGCATTGCGCGGGCTGTCGTGCTGCCGGCGGTCACCGGTCTCCCGTCTTAAGGCTCTTAATGCTCCGTCTCCTGCGGCGGCAGGACAGCGACGAGCGGGTGGTCCTTGTTGATCTTGCCGGTCTTGGAGGCCCCGCCAGGGGACCCGAGGTCGCTGAAGAACTCGACGTTGGCCTTGTAGTAGTCCTTCCACTGATCCGGCACGTCGTCCTCGTAGAAAATCGCCTCGACCGGGCAGACCGGCTCGCAGGCACCGCAGTCCACACACTCATCGGGGTGGATGTAAAGCATCCGCTCGCCCTCGTAGATGCAGTCGACCGGGCACTCTTCGATGCACGCCTTGTCGAGCACATCGACGCAAGGCTGCGTGATGATGTAGGTCACTTCCGCGCTCTCCTATTCGTTCCGCGCCCGGGGCACACAGCGTGCGGCTGACCCGAGTATCACGGCTTGCCACCAGTATCGCGCTCCCGGCCCGGACCGTAGCGCGCTGCTGCGGGGTACGGGCCAGCCGCCGGGTGGAACCGCAGGGTATCAGCCGAACTCGACGGTGGCCGTGCCGCCGGCCGCCGCCGGCCCGGCAGGCTCCGCCGTCCAGCGGCCCGGGCCGCTGAACCCGAGCCACTGGTAGCCCTGGTAGCGGACGCTGCCGATGCCGTAGTCGTCCGCATGCGTGACGAGCCAGGCGGCGACGGCCCAGCCCGCGGCGCTGGTGCGAACCGCGATGATCATGGAGTCGGCTGCGCCACCCCGCCGGGCGGTCAGGCCGAACGCGGCCGTCATGGCCCGGGCGGCCGCGCTGAGGCCGGCCGGACCCGGCGGATCGGCGTAGCTGCACCAGACCGCGCGCGCGTCCACCCCGGTGAAGGCCGCGGCGAGCAGGCTGCCCACGTCGGCGTACTGGCCGTAGGCGGATCCGTCCGCGCTGCGCTGGACGTCCTGCGCCGCCACGTCGATGGGCAGCTGCAGATATCCGGGTACGGCCGTCAGCGCGCCGAAGAACCGCTCGGTGGCGTAGACCGGGTCTTCGATCTGGCGGGCGGTGCCCCAGCCCTGCGACGGACGCTGCTGGAACACGCCGACCGAGTCCAGGTCCCCGTAGTGGAGGTTCTGCATCTTGGATTCCTGTAGCGCCGTCGCGTACGCGATGGCGACCGCCCTGGTCGGCAGCGCTTGTCGGGTCGCCACCCCGGCGATGACGGCCGCGATTCCGGCCTGATCCGGGGTGAGCTGAACCTGCTCGCCGGCCGGGCCGGCCGCGCATCCGGTCGGCCGCGGCCTGGCGGACGGGCGTAGCAGCAAATAGGCCGCGCCGCAGAGCAGGATCACGACGGCCGCCGTGGCCAGCCGAGATCGGTGATGGTGGCGCCGCGGCACGGTCCGACGCTACGCCTCGCGGGCACCGCTCGCCGGGCCCGGCTAGGCTCCGGGGCTATGACCAGCACCGTCGGCTCCCCGCTGCCCGCCGTCATCGACGAGCTCTGGGACCGGCGGGGGGAGCTCGGGCCGCGGGACATCAAGGCGCAGGATCTGGTCGTGGCAGCGGTGGACCTGATCGACTCCGGCGAATGCCGGGTCGCCTGGACGGACGAGAGCAGCGGCGCCGTCGTCGTGGACGAGCGGGCCAAGCGTGCCATCCTGCTGGCCTTCCGGTTGCTGCCGATGGTGCAGTCGCAGGTCGGTGATTTTCGCTATCACGACCGGGTACCGCTCACCACCCGGCTGGAAGGCGTCCGGGTGGTTCCCGGCTCGATCGTCCGGTGGGGCGCCTACGTGGCGCCGGGCGCCGTGCTGATGCCGTCGTTCGTCAACATCGGCGCGTACGTCGGCGCTGGCGCGATGGTGGACACCTGGGCGACGGTCGGCTCGTGCGCCCAGATCGGCAAGAACGTCCACCTGGCCGGCGGCGTCGGGATCGGCGGCGTGCTCGAGCCGCCCAGCGCGGTTCCGGTGGTGGTCGACGACGAGGCCTTCATCGGCTCCCGCTGCATGGTCGTGGACGGCGCCCGGGTTCGTACCGGTGCGGTAGTCGGCGCCGGGACGATCCTGACCAGCTCGACCCATGTGATCGACGCGGAGACGGGGGCCGAGCTGCCGCGCGGAGAGGCGCCGGCCTGGTCGGTGTGCGTCGGCGGCACCCGGGCGCGGACGTTCGCCGGGGGCGAGTTCGGCCTGCCCTGCGTGCTGGTACTCAGACGGCTCGCCGCGGGCAGCACGCACGACAAGGCGGCGCTGAACGACATACTCCGCGATCACGGCGTCTCGGCATAGCAGACCGGCGCCGGCGGCTGAAGTTTCGTTCAGCAGCCCAGGTGTTGTGCCTGGCCAGCTACCGAGGGCGGCTACCGTTTGGGCCATGAGCACCGATTCTCAGCGGGGGCTGCGGCAGCAGGGTCCGGTGACGCTGCGCGGCAAGCACATTCCGCGGACCACGACCGACCAGCGGCTCCTCGACTGGCGCGGGCCGAGCGACTGGGTGCACACCGATCCCTGGCGGGTGTTGCGCATCCAGGCCGAGTTCGTGGAGGGATTCGGACTGCTCGCTGAGCTCGGCACGGCCGTCTCGGTGTTCGGGTCGGCTCGCACGCAGCCGGGCAGCGCCGAGTACGAGCTCGCGGAGCAGATCGGGTTCCACCTCGCGCAGGCGGGCTACGCGGTCATCACCGGCGGCGGTCCCGGCGTGATGGAGGCGGCCAACAAGGGCTGTGCCACCGCTGGCGGCGTCTCGGTCGGCCTCGGCATCGAGCTCCCGCTGGAGCAGGGCATCAACGACTACGTCGAGATCGGCCTGCAGTTCCGGTACTTCTTCGTGCGCAAGACCGTGTTCGTCAAGTACTCCCAGGCCTTTGTCGTGCTGCCCGGCGGCTTCGGGACGCTGGATGAGCTGTTCGAGGCCGTGACGCTGGTGCAGACGGGGAAGATCACCCGGTTCCCCATCGTGCTGGTCGGCAGCGATTACTGGAAGGGCCTGACCGCGTGGCTCAGCGAGACCGTGCTCCCCGCCGGGAAGATCTCCCAGCACGACCCGGACCTGCTCAAGGTCTCTGACGATCCAGCGGAGGTGGTGCGGATCATCGCCGCAGCACACAGCCTGGCCTCGGCCGACCAGAATCCCACCGACATGACCTGAGGGTCTGTCGGCGGCTCGGGTCGGCCAGCAACACCAGGCGCGGCTGCCACGCTGCGCAGGCATCCCGCGGGCCGTGGCACCATTACTGCGTGGCCATCGTGATCGTGCTTGCCGCCGTGGTGATCCTGGCCGGCGTCGTCGTGGTGGCGCTGGGCCGAGGCGGCGAGCTGGCCAGGGAGCGGCCCGCCGAGCCGACCGCCGGAGTCCTGCTGTCCTGGTCGGACGTGGCCTCCTACCGGCCACCGCCCGCACTGCTCGGCTACGACGCGGCGGCGACCGAGCGCGCGCTCGCCCAGGTCGCTCGCGTGATCGCCGAGCGTGACGCCGAGATCGACCTGCTCCGCAGGCGGCTCGCGGCGGCGCAGGCGGCGAGGGACGCAGAGTGGCAGACGTCCGCCGCCGAGCAGGGGACGCCGGAGTGACGGCGGGCCAGAGCGAGGCGGGCCTGCCCACCGCGGGGCCGGACGGGCTACTCCGCTGCCCGTGGAGCCTGACCAGCCCCGACTACCTCCGCTACCACGACGAGGAGTGGGGCAAGCCGGTCAGGGACGACATCGGCATCTTCGAGCGGCTGTGCCTCGAGGCCTTTCAGGCGGGTCTTTCCTGGCTCACGATCCTCCGCAAGCGGGAGAACTTCCGCCGGGCGTTCGCGGGCTTCGACATCGAGACCGTGGCACGATTCGGGCCCGCCGACGTTACCCGGCTGCTCGGCGACCCCGGAATAATCCGGAACAAGGCGAAGATCGAGGCCGCGGTGGCGAACGCGCGGGCCGCGCTCGGGCTTGCCGACGGGCTCGCTGCCCAGGTATGGAAGTACGCCGACAGCGCAGCACCGGCACCGGTGAGCCTCGCGGACGTGCCGGCGTCGACAAGCGCCTCCCGCGCGCTGGCCAAGGACCTGCGCAGCCGGGGATTCAGGTTCGCCGGACCGGTCACCGCCTACGCCACGATGCAGGCGTGCGGTGTCGTCAACGACCACCTGGCCGGCTGCGTCAGCCGCTGACGAGCCCGCACCGCTCCGCCATTTGACGCGACATTAACCGAATCCCATTGCGAAACTTCGCACAAGCCCCATAATCTGGCCTTCACGTATGCCTACCCGGGAGGGCGGAGGATGCGGCCGCCAACGCCTGCCGATCACGGCGGGAGGCTGCTAGGCAGTCCGGTCGTCACTGGCTCGTCCCGCGCCGCCGCACCCGCTGGCGGCAGACCCGTCGGCCCGTCGGTCCCGGCCGCTGTGCTCGCAGCCCCGACGGCCGAGGCGCTGGCTATCCTCCCCGACGAGCCGAGCCGGCTATTCGCGGGCGGGCTGAGCAACGGCGGCTGTTTCGCGCGCCCGCTCCCGATCGACACCACCTGCGCATCCGCCGCCCGCCGCTACTTCCGGGAAGCGGTGTCGAGCCTCGCACTCCCGTCCGGCCTGCTCCACGACGGCGTGACCATGGCGAGCGAACTGGCGGCGAACACGCTGCACGCCCAGCGCAACGCCGCCCGGAGCGCGGTGCGCCACCCGGCCGCCGCGGGCATCCCGGAGATCTGGCTCTACCTGCGGGGGACCAGCCGGACTCGCGAGCTGGTCTGCAAGGTATTCGACACCGAGCGGGGCTGGAACGCCGACACGGCTACCGGGCTGGCGAAGGCACCCGTCGACTCGGTCAGCGGCCGCGGCCTCCAGGTGGTGGCCGGGCTGTCCGCTGGTCAGTGGGGTTGTCACCTGAGCCGATCGCGGCTGGGTAACTGGAAGGTGCCGGGCAAGGCGGTCTGGTTCGCGCTGCGGATCCCCCCGGCCGCGCTGCCCGACCACCTCGGTCGTCCGCGTTACAGCCCGGAGGCGCTCACCGACGAGCTTGAGGCCATGCTGGCCGACCGGGGCCTGGCCGGCAGCATCGTCCGGGCGGACCTCGGCACCATCACCGTGCTGTCGCTGAGCCGGCACCTGACGGTCTGGCGGCACGGGGAGGTGGTTTCCTGGCGTTCGCCGTCAGGCTCCTACCAGCAGCGTGACCTCGGCGATCTGGTGGACGTGGCCGAGCAGATCGTGTGCGCGCATGAAGAAGCCGCGGCCGCCGATCCGACTCAGCGGCCCTCATAGCTCGGCGCCTGCCGGGCTAGGAAGGCCTGCGTCGCGGACTGGTGGTCGGCGCTGGCGCCGAGCCTGGTCTGCAGCTCCGCCTCCTTCTCCAGGGCCTCGCTCAGCCCGTGCCCGGCGGCGAAGCGCAGCTCTTCCCTGATCGCCGCGTAAGCGAGCGTGGGCCCGTCGGCCAGCCGGGCGGCGAGTTCGGCCGCCGCCGTAGCCAGTTCCTCGGCTGGCACGACGGACGTGACCAGGCCGAGGGCCAGCGCCGTCGGCGCGTCGACCGGCTCGGCCAGCATCAGCAGCTCCGTCGCCCTGGCGGACCCGACCAGCCGCTGCAGCGTCCACGACGTACCGGAGTCGGCGCCTAACCCCACCCTCGCGAAGGCCAGCAGCAGGCTCGCGCGCTCCGCCGCGACCCGGAAGTCGCAGGCGAACGCCAGGCCGGCCCCGGCGCCGGCCGCCACTCCCGGCAGCGCGGCGACGACCGGCTTCGGCATGCCCGCGATGGTCTCGATGATGGGGTTGTAGTGCCTGCGGACCGTGGCCAGGGCGGCCGCCGGGCCGCCCCCGGCCAGCAATTCGGCGTGCTCGCGCAGATCCTGCCCGGCGCAGAATGCCCCGCCGGCCCCGGTCAGCACCACCGCCCGGATGGGGTCGGCGGCGCCCGCCGTGCGCACCGCGTCGAGGAGCGCGACCTTGGCTTCGGCCGTCAGGGCGTTGCGCGCCTCGGGCCGGTTCATCGTGATGGTCGCGACGGCGCCCTCGACCTCGTAGCGCACGGTATCGGACATGGGATTCTTCCTCCCTCCGCGGGCTCGGGCTGCCCGCCGCTTTCGCCCCGATATCGTCGTGAAACGGCCGCGAACGCTGATCGTTACCATACGGAGGCCGAACACTGGATAATAGAGGGACTGATCGAGATGTATGTGGCTGGCTGGAGTACCGCCAGGCACCGCGCCGCTGGGCTCCGCCTTGACGGCCGCGGTTGGGTGTAGCCCTAGGGTAGGGAAGGGGAGCAAGCATGGCGGCGATGAAGCCGCGGACGGGTGACGGTCCGCTGGAGGTCACCAAGGAGGGCCGCGGCATCGTGATGCGGGTGCCGCTCGAGGGCGGTGGCCGGCTGGTGGTCGAGTTGACCCCGGACGAGGCGCGGTCCCTTGGCGATGCCCTGAAGTCCGTCGCCTAGCCGGCCACCTTGGCCGCGGCCAGCAGGCCGTTGCCGACCGGCAGGAGCAGTGGCACGAGCCGCTCATCGGCGCGCACCTGCTCGCGCACGTCGGCCGCCGCCGCCACCTCTGCCTCGGTCGGCACCCGCTCGCCGGGGGAACTGCCCGGCAGCACCCCATTGAAGATCACGACCCCGCCCGGCCGCAACAACCGCAGCGCTGCCGCCAGGTAGTCGCCGTTCTCCTGCCGGTCGGCATCGCAGAAGACCAGGTCATAGGCTCCATCGGCGAGCCGTGGCAGGACGTCGAGCGCCAGGCCGCCGATCAGCCGGTACCGGCTGGCGGGGAAGCCGGCCGCCAGATACGCGGCGCGCGCCAGTCGCTGATGCTCGGGTTCGACGTCCACGCTCGTCAGCACGGCGCCGGGTCGCATGCCCCGGAGCAGCCAGATGCCGGAGGTGCCGCAGCCGGTGCCGATCTCGACCACGGCGCGCGCGGCGATCGCGGTGGCGGTAAACCGGAGCATGGCGCCGGTCAGCGGGCTGACCGGCGCGGCGCCGCCGACCTCGGCCGCGTTGCGCCGCGCGCCGGCGAGCGCCTCGTCTTCCGGCAGGAAGTCTTCTGACGTGGTGTCTGTCGAGGTCACGGGGATAGGTCGGACGTCGCGGTCACGCTGACGGTCACGCGCCTCCTCACGGCCGAGGATCCTACCGGTCTCGTGTGGTGCGGACCAGCGGAAACGCTCAGCGCGAGAATTGCGCGTCATTGATCCTTGCGAGTCACGACCGGGAACTGGCCGGATAACCTCATGCGTTGCCCCAGATAGCAGCACTCGGTCTCGGGTCGCGGCCGGCCGGCATTGAGTAACCACAGCGCCGCGAAGCATGACATAGTGGTGTGCGGGGCATGGTGGGTGTCCCGGCCGGATCGGATGCTCGGAACAATGCCGATGTGCAGGAGGTTTCCGATGGTCGGGGCGGTGAGGTCACGAGCGTTACAGGGGGACGCGGTGCTCACAGGAGATGCAGTGGACGAGGCGGGACTGGCGGCGGCGACCATCGAGACGACCGAGTGGGCCCCGCCGAGCTGGGAGGCCGTCGTCCGCGAGCACTCTGCCCGGGTCTATCGGCTCGCGTACCGGCTCACCGGCAACAGCCATGACGCCGAAGACCTGACTCAGGAAGTGTTCGTCCGCGTGTTTCGCTCGCTGGACACCTACATTCCCGGCACCTTCGAGGGCTGGCTGCACCGGATTACTACCAACCTGTTCCTCGACATGGCGCGGCGGCGGCAGCGGATCCGGTTTGAGGGCCTGGCGGACGAGACCGAGGCCCGGCTGGGGGGCTCCGAGCCCACACCGGCGCAGGCCTTCGACGACCGGCATCTGGACGGCGACATCCACGCGGCCCTGATGGCGCTCGCGCCCGAGTACCGCGCGGCGGTGATCCTCTGCGACATCGAGGGACTGTCGTATGAGGAGATCGCCGAGACGCTCGGGGTGAAGCTCGGCACGGTTCGCAGCCGGATTCATCGTGGCCGGGCCCAGCTCCGTCAGGCGCTCGAGCACCGCAGGCCGCGCCGCCTGGGCGCGGCGGTGCCGCAGCCACGATTGCAGCTGGACCTGCCGGTGCCGCAAGGAGGCCAGCCGTGACCCATCTCGGCCAGCGGCTATCCGCGCTGATCGACGGGGAGCTGGAGGCCAGCGAGCGCGAGCGCGTGCTGCTGCACATGACCAAGTGCGGCTCGTGCCGCGAGGAGGCCGCCGCGCTGCGCACCCTGAAGCGGCGGATGAGCGCCCTGGGCGACGCCGCGGCAGGCGCGGGCCTGACCGGGCGGCTCATCCAGCTGAGCGCGCTGGCGAATCTCACGGACTCTGACGCGGCCGACGAGGCGCCGCAGGCTCCGGCCTGGCCGGATCGGCCGGCCAGTCCGGGCGGCAGCAGCCAGGCCAGCTCGCAGCAGCGGGCGGGGCGCTACTTCCTGGCCGGCTCCGTGGCCGTCTTCCTGGCTGGCCTCGGCACGGCCGCCTTCATCGCGGGCGGCGAGCCCCAGCCGCAGGCACCCACGCCGCCGGTGACTCCGTCGGTCGACGTGCTGGTGTTCGGCCACGGCCCGGCCGACAACCCCGGTACCGCGCCGCCGGTCCTGCGGCCCGCGAGTCTTCGGCCGCAGCCGGTGGTCGATGACGCGCATACCTCCCGTACCGGGGCGTAACACCGCCACTGCGTAGCCTGGCCCGGCCGCGGGCAAGATCAACCGAGCGGTCCGGGCAGCGCCCCGGCCGGTGCGGCGTCCGGGGGAGGCAGCTAGTGGCAGGCCCAGGGTTTACCGCTGACTCGCTGAGCGTGGAGATCCCGCCGCGCCGGCGGCGGCCGGCTCACTGGCGGCTGGCCGTAGCGGTCAGCGGGCTGGCGCTCAGCTGCACCATCCTGGGCGGCGTCGTGGGTGGCTACGTCGCGACCCGCATCGCAGCGGGGCCGCTCGACCAGAGCTACAGCCTCGGCCCGCTGCCGCCCGCCCCGGCCAGCGCGGAGGACAACTCGGTGGCCACGGTCGCCGCGCGGGACACCCCTGGCGTCGTCATGATCAAGGTGGACGGCGGCGCCGGCACCGGTTCCGGATTTATCATCAGCGGCGGGTACATCGTCACCAACAACCACGTCGTGACGCTCGACGGCGAGGACCAGCAGGCCTCGCTCCAGATCGTCCTCAGCAACGGGGACTCGGTCCCCGGCCAGGTCGTCGGGCGTGATCCCTTCTCGGACCTCGCGGTGCTCCGGGCGCCCGGGCTAGCTGGCCTGCCCGCGCTGCCACTCGGCAACTCGGCGAGCGTGGCGGTCGGCGATCCGGTGCTCGCGATCGGCTCGCCGCTCGGCCTCGCCGGCACCGTGACGAGCGGCATCGTCTCCGCCGTGGACCGCCCGGTCGAGCCCGGGTCCTCCGGCGGCGGGCCGCCGGAGGCGTACTTCGACGCGATTCAGACCGACGCCTCGATCAACCCCGGCAGTTCCGGCGGCCCGCTCGTGAACACCCGCGGTCAGGTGATCGGCGTCGACGCGGCGCTCGACACACTCGGCGGTGACCCGCTCACCGGTACCCAGGGCGGCAGCATCGGGCTGGGCTTCGCGATCCCGATCAACCAGGCACGCCGGGTCATCGTGGAGCTGATCCGCACCGGATACGCCACACACGCGGTCATCGGCGCAAACCTGAACGGCAGCTATTCCGGCACCGGTGCGCAGATCGCGACGACCGGCCAGAGCGGCCAGAGCGCGGTTAGCCGGGACGGACCGGCTGCCAGGGCCGGGCTGCGGCCGGGCGACGTCATCATCCGGCTGGGCGGCCTCCCGGTCGTCAACGCGTCTTCGCTCATCGACGCCGTCAGGTCGCAGCCGCCCGGGTCGCGGGTCGAGGTCACCTTCGTCCGACAGGGTGCCACCATGCAAACCTGGGTGCGGCTGGCCTCGGCCCGGTCGTAGGGATTCTGCTCACCGGCAGTCACCGGCTAGGCTGAGGGGGCGGACTGCGGCCTGTCCGATCGACCTCGCGGAGCATGCCCGTGCTGCTAGACCTGAACTTCACCAACCTGCTGGTTCTTGGGGTACTCGCGCTTATCATCTTCGGGCCCGAGCGGCTGCCGACGATCGCTGCTCAGGCCGGTCGTGCGCTGCGCGAGGTGCGCAAGATGCTCGACGGGGCCAAGTCGGAGCTGCAGGACAACCTGCCGCCGGAACTCAGCCAGTTCGACATCGCCGATCTCAATCCCAAGACCTTCGTGCGTAAGCACCTCGTCGACGAGCTCACCGGCGACGGCGTGCTGGTCAACGCGTTCAGCGATGTCCGGAATGCGGCGACCGGGGCGATGCGGGCCGGCAACGGCACGGGCAACCGGTCGGCCGCCGCGCTGCCCGGTGTCACGCTGGCGCCCGGCGAGCGTCCGCCGTTCGACGCCGACGCGACCTGAGCGCGGCCAGGTAAGAGCGGGCTAGACCGGAGTCAGCCCGAGCTGGCGTCCGGCCAGGCTGCGGGTACGACCGGACAGCTCGTCGGCGATCGTGCGGAGCTGCTGCGCGGCCGGGGAGTCGGGGTCGGACAGGACGAGCGGCGTCCCGGCGTCCGCGGCCTCGCGCAGCCTGGTGTCGATCGGTACCTGCCCGAGGACCGGGACTCGCGCGCCGGTCAGCCTGGTCAGCGTGTGCGCCACGGCCGCGCCCCCGCCAGAGCCGAATACGTCAACTCGCCCGCCGCAGTGCGGGCACGGCAGGTAGGACATGTTCTCGATCACGCCCACGATGCGCTGGTGCAGCTGCGCCGCCAGGGTGCCGGCCCGCTCGGCCACCTCGGCGGAAGCCAGCTGCGGAGTCGTCACCACGATCAGTTCGCTGCCTGGCACCAGGTGCGCCGTGGAGATCGCCACGTCGCCGGTGCCCGGCGGCAGGTCAAGCAGCAGGACGTCGAGATCGCCCCAGTACACGTCGGCCAGGAACTGCTGCAGCAGGCGATGCAGGATCGGCCCGCGCATGGGCAGCGGCTCGTTCCCGCGCTTCAGCATGCCGCTGGAGATGGCCCTGACCCCGTGTGCGGTCGGCGGCATGATCATCTGCTCGACCTGGGTGGGCCGCTCGGTCACGCCGAGCATCCGCGGCACCGAGTGCCCGTAGATGTCGGCGTCGAGCAGCCCGACCTTCTGGCCGAGCGCGGCAAGCGCCACCGCCAGGTTGACGGTCACCGAAGACTTGCCCACCCCGCCTTTGCCACTGGCGACGGCGTAGACCTTGGTGAGCGAGCCGGGCGACGCGAACGGGATCTCGCGCTCCGGCTTGCCACCGCGCAGCGTGGTCTGCAGCTCACGGCGCTGCTCCTCGCTCATCACGTCCAGTTCGACCCGGACCGCGGTCACCCCTGGCAGCTTGCCGACCGCGGCGGTCACGTCCCTGGTGATGGTGTCGCGCAGCGGGCAGCCTGACACCGTCAGCCAGACGCCGACGACGACCACCCCGCCCGGCGTCACCTCGATGCTCTTGACCATGCCCAGCTCGGTGATCGGGCGATGGATCTCCGGGTCGTTGACCGCCGCGAGTGCGCCTGCCACCTGCTCAGCCGTCGGCAGGGCGACGCCGGTAGCTGCCGGCGGTGAGTCCATGGCCATAACCCCATGCTACGGCCGAGCGCTCCGTGCCATTTCCCGGACGCGTATGCTCGGGCGGCGTGGCGGCACGCGCAGACCGGCCGAGGCGGGCAACGCTGGCGGTGCCCGGCAGCAACCCGCGATTCGTGGCCAAGGCGCGCGGACTGGCCGTCGACGAGGTGCTGCTCGACCTCGAGGACGCGGTGGCGGCCGCGGAGAAGGAGCGGAGCCGCGGCCTGATCGCCGCCGCGCTGCGCGACGGCGACTGGGGCACCACGATCAGGGCGGTCCGGGTCAACGACGTGCGAACCGGCTGGGCCTACCGGGACGTGATCGACGTCGTCGAGCAGGCCGGGCGATGGCTCGACTCGATCGTGCTCCCGAAGGTGACTGGGCCGCTGGACGTGAGCTGGCTGGATCTGCTACTGGGCCAGCTCGAGCAGGCCACCGGCCTGCCGCCGGGCGGGATCGCGATCGAGGCGCAGATCGAGGACGCGGCGGGCCTGGCGAGCGTGGCGGCGATCGCGGCGGCGTCGCCGCGGCTGGCGGCGCTGATCTTCGGGCCGGCCGACTTCATGGCGAGCCTCGGCATGCGGTCGCTGACCGTGGGCATGCCGCCCCCCGCGTACGCGGGGGACGCGTTTCACTACGCGCACCTGCGCATCCTGACCGCGGCTCGGGCCAACGGACTGCAGGCGATCGACGGGCCGTTCGCGGCCATCGCGGATCTCGACGGGCTGGCCGCGAGCGCCGCGAGCGCGGCGGCGCTCGGTTTCGACGGCAAGTGGGTTCTGCACCCCGACCAGATCGAGACGGTCAGCGCCGCGTTCTCGCCGACACAAGACGAGTACGACCGGGCCGAGCTGATCATCGAGGCCTACGACTACTACACGACAGTGCAGCGGCGCGGCGCCGCCGTGCTCGACGGGGAAATGATCGACGAGGCGTCGCGCAAGCTCGCGCTCGTCACCGCCGCGAAAGGCCGTGCCGCCGGGCTGGGCAGGACGCGCAGGTTCGAACCGCCCGGCTAGGTACCGGCCGCGGACCACCGACGCGGAGGCGGCGCGCCGACGCCCCGTTAGGGTTAAGCCGGGTTGGTCTCGGAGGCAGGAGATACCGGGGTGGACACGGGCCGATGGGTCGTGGCCGGGCTCGACACCGGCGGGACGACTATCAACGCGACCGTGCTGGACTCGGTCGGCAGGTTCCTGGTCGAGGAGATGGTCGAGAGCCCGAGCTTCGTCCAGGCGGGACCGGACAAGGCGCTCGAAGCCATGGCCCGCGCGCTGGACGACGTACTCGATCTGGTGGGCGTCCCGCGCAGCGAGGTCCGCGCCGTCGGCCTGGACACACCGGGGCCAGCCAGCGCGGACGGCGTGCTCTCGTCGCGCGGGTCCACGAACTTCGGCAACCTCCAGTGGCGCGGCTTCGACGTCCGGCACGCGCTCGAGCTGCGCGTCGGGCTGCCCGTCGTCTTCAACAACGATGCCAACGCCGCGGCGCTGTATGCCCACCACGCGCACTTCGCGGAGTCAGCTCGGCAGCGTTCGTCGGTGTCGGTGATCGTGGGTACCGGTCTCGGCGGCGGCGTCGTCGAAGCCGGGCAGGTGATCCGGGGCGCGGCGGGGATGGCCGGAGAACTCGGCCACATCTGGATCCCGATGGACGGGATGCTCGGTCCCGGTCAGCCGGTGCCCGCCTGCAACTGCGGCCTGACTGGTGATGCGGAGGCCGTCGCGTCGCTGACGGGCATCGAGAAGAACCTGCTGCCGTACTGGCTGACCCAGTTTCCCGGCCACGAGCTTGCGGCGCAGCCGCCGCACGTGGCCGCCAAGCTCGTTCGCCGCTACGGTGAGGCCGGCGACCCGCTGGCGCTGAAGATCTTCGAACAGCAGGCCATCGCCCTCGGCCGGCTGCTGACGATCGCGGCCAACTTCACCGACCCGGATGCGTACCTGCTCGGCGGTGGCGTCGTCGAAGCGGCACCGCACTTCCGCGACTGGTTCATGGCACGAGTGCGCGCGCACACCGTGCTGCGGGACGAGCAGGCTCAGGCATCGTCGATCGGTCTGGTGCCCGACCTCGA
Organism: Streptosporangiaceae bacterium; assembly: GCA_030038295.1. Lineage (GTDB taxonomy): Bacteria > Actinomycetota > Actinomycetes > Streptosporangiales > Streptosporangiaceae > JAJYUU01. The sequence goes on along the minus strand of JASHPF010000042.1, from coordinate 9,944 downwards.
CATGGCCGGGGCGCGGGGCTCAGCCATCGCCGCTCGCGCCACCGTCATGGCGGCCACCGGGCTGTCCTGATCAGGCTGCCCAGGAACGCAGCGCGGCCAGGAGGCCGCGGGTTACCTCGCCGCGCGCGTCCATGGCGGCGGCCTCGGCGTCGCTCACCCAGCGCGCATCGGCGGCGTCGTCGCCCGCCGCCAGCGTCATCGCGACGCCGGGGACCAGGTAGGCGCGATAGTCGCGGATGTCGACGACGGCGCCCGCCAGGCCAGGCAGTTCGGCGGTGCCCAGCAACGGCCCGCACGTCACCGTCAGCCCCGTCTCTTCTCTGACCTCGCGGACCACGGCTTCCTCCGCGGTCTCGCCGGGCTCTATCCGGCCGCCAGGGATCGACCACAGCCCGCGCCCCGGGTCATGCCCGCGCATGATCATGAGCAGCCGCCCGGCCTCATCCCTGATCACGGCGCCGACACACGGGATGCGGACGGCGGCCCGCCCGGCTGGGTCCCGGCCAGCGTCCCGCGTCACGGACTCAGTATCCAGCAGGTCGCGTGGCGGCCAACCGGACAGAATCGGGCAAGCCCGACCAGCCGACGACGGACGGCCATTACCCGCGAGTAGGTATTTGACGCAGCGAGGCCAGGGGATAACGCTAAGTGAGATGAGACCTGCACTCAGTTGTCCCCGCTGCAACTTCGCGGTGCGCGAACCGAGCGTATGGTCGAGCGCCTATCACTGCGATCAGCATGGCGAAGTGCTTCCGCTGCGATCGGCGCTCAGTCCGTCGCGGGACGGGCTCGAAGCGGTGCTCCAGGGCGCGAGGGTCCCTGTCTGGGTGCCCTGGCCGCTGCCGCAGGGCTGGATCGTGACCGGCTTTGCGGCGGCCGGCGACGAGCGCACCGGAACCCGCGGCTGCACGGTCGCGCTGTCGGGGCCGAACCCGGTCGGCGGGCCGGCCGAGATGCTGCTCGTCTCTGAGGAGCCGGGCGTCGGCCTGGGCGCCAGGTTCGCCGGGCTCGACGGGCCAGACCCCGGCGCACAGTTCGCGACCGGGCCGGCTGCTGCGGTGATCGAGTACGGCAATCACGAGTTCCCGCTGTGGAACGTCGAGACCGGCGACCGCGCCGCCTTCGCCGGCGAGGTAAGCGGGAACTGGCTGTGGCTGGTGCTCTGGCCGCAGACCGCGGGCCTGCTCATGGTCGAGCCGCTGGAACTTCGCGACCTGCGTGATCCGGGCCAGGACCTGGACCTGCCGTTCGGAGCGCGGTCGCCGCTGCTTCCCGGCTAGTCTCGGCACGTGCTGCGCGCGGATCTGCACAGCCACAGCAGCGTTTCTGACGGCACCGAGCCGCCCGCTGCCGTGATCCGCCGTGGTGCCGAGGTCGGCCTGGACGTCGTGGCGCTCACCGATCACGACACCGTCGCCGGGCACCGCGAAGCCGCGAGCGCGCTTCCGCCGGGACTCACGCTGCTGCCCGGCGCCGAGCTATCGTGCCGGCTCGAGGGCCACAGCGTGCACCTGCTCGCCTACCTGTTCGACCCGGAGAACGACGCGCTGGCCGGCGAGCTCGCGGAGATCCGGGAGAGCAGGCTGTTCCGCGCCCGGGCCATGGTCGACCGGCTTGCCGCCCTAGGCGTACCCGTGACCTGGGAAGAGGTAAGCGAGATCGCCGGCGGCGGGGTGGTCGGCCGGCCGCACATCGCCAGGGCGATGGTCGAGGCCGGCGTGGTGACCAGCGTGGCAGAGGCGTTCACGCCGGACTGGCTCGGCCCGGGCGGCCCTGCGTACGTGTCCAGGTACGCGCTCGATCCGGCCCGGGCCATCCGGCTGGTCCGCGCGGCGGGCGGGGTGACCGTGCTGGCGCACCCGCGCGGCACCGGACGCGGCTGGCAGCTGCCCGACGAGGTGATCGCCGACCTCCGCCACGCCGGGCTGACCGGCATCGAGGTGAACCATCCCCAGCACGATGAGGGGGAACGGCGGCGGCTCGGCGAGCTCGCGCGCGCCCTCCGGCTGATACCTTCGGGCGGCAGTGATGACCATGGAGCTCTGACCGGGTTCCGGCTCGGCAGCGAGATCGCGCCGGAGGGCAGCTACGAGGCGCTGATCAGCCACGCGACCGGAGCCCGGCCGGTCACCGGGACCGAGGGAAGGCAGCAGCGATGACCAGTCCAGTGGGCGCCCGCATCGAGCTCGTCGCCGGCGCCCCGGCCAACGCCTGGATCGTCGGCGACGACGAGGAGGTCATCGTCATCGATCCCGGCGCGGCCGGGGACGTGCTCGCCGCGGTCGGCGAGCGCGAGGTCCTGGCCGTGATCTGCACGCACGGTCACGCGGGCCACATCGCCGGCGCGCCGGAGGTGGCCGAGCGGGACGAGGCGCCGATCGCACTCCATCCGCTGGACCGCTCGGCGTGGCGCGACGTGCACTCGGCGGACCCCGACATCGCCATGGAAGAGGGCGGCAGCTTCGACGTGGCCGGGGTCACGCTCGAGGTCGTGCACGCGCCCGGCCACAGCCGCGGCTCGGTCCTGTTGTACTGCGAGGCGCTGGATGTCGCGTTCACCGGCGATGTGGTGACCGAGCGCGGCCCGGTTGCCAGAGCCGACGGCTTCCCCGACTGGGGCCGACAGCTCGACGCGATCGGCGCGCACGTGCTGACGCTGCCGCTGGAGACCAGGCTGCTGCCCGGTCACGGCCCGGAGCTGACGGTCGAGACCGCGGACAAGAGCTTCAGCTCGTGGTACTCCGCCGGCCCTGATCAGCCGGCTGCCGCGGACGAGCCGTAGTCGGTCGGCGCGGCCGCTGGCGACTGTCAGAGCCCGGCGTAACGATGGGCAGGTGGAACAGCTCAGCCTGGCTGGCATGCCGCGGCGGCTCTATGCCTGCACTCCGACCAGGCTGAACGCGTGGCTCGACTGCCCGCGCCGGTACCGGATGACGTACCTGGACCGGCCCTCGCCGGCCAAGGGTCCGCCCTGGGCGCATAACAGCCTGGGCGCCAGCGTGCACAACGCGCTTGCGGGCTGGTGGCGGCTGCCGCGGCGAGACCGGACCGTGGCGGCGGCGGGTGAGCTGCTCCAGCAGGGCTGGCTGTCGGACGGGTTCTCCGACCCTGGCCAGTCGCACGCCCACCGGCAGCGCTGCCGTCAGCAGGTCGAGGACTATGTCGCGGTGCTCGACCCGGCTGCAGAGCCCGCTGGCGTCGAGCGCACGGTCGGCACGCGCACGGACCTCATCGCGCTGTCCGGCCGGATCGACCGGCTCGACGACCGGCGGGCGGCTGCCGACCCCGGCGAGACCGGACGCCCGCCTGGCGATCTCGTGGTCGTCGACTACAAGACGGGCCGGCACGCGCCGACGGTCGACGACGCCAGGTCCTCGCTCGCGCTCGCCCTCTACGCACTCGCGGCCGGGCGGGTGCTCCGGCGGCGGTGCCAGCGGGTGGAGCTGCACCACGTGCCGAGCGGGAGCGTCGCAGCGTGGCAGCATACGCCGGAGTCGCTGGACCGGCAGCTGCACCGGGCCGAGCAGATCGCGGCCGAGTGCGCCGACGCCGACGAGCGCTATCACGCCGCAGGGACGGGCGGGCCACCCGCCGACGGCGTCTTCCCGCCGCGGCCCGGCCCCGGCTGCGCCTGGTGCGACTACCGCGCGCTGTGCCCGGAGGGCAGCGCCGCGTCGCCGCGCCGGCGGCCCTGGGACGGCCTTCCGGACACCGCCGAGGCCGACACGCCCCGCTCCGAGGGCTAGCTGGCCCGCGCGGTTCGGCCGTCGGCGGCGCGGTGGCTTCGGCCGCAGGTGTGCACGGTCGGCCGCCTGCCCTCCGCCGCGTTCCAGAACTGCGTCAGCGCAGCGGCCGTCGTGACCGGAGCCTCGATAGCGGGGGAGTGAGCTGCGCCCGGGATGCACGTGCGCTCGGCACCCAGCTGACGGGCCATGCGGTCTTGCTCGGCGGGCGGCCAGGCGTCGTCGTTCTCGCCGTACACCACCGCGGCCGGCAGCCCCGCCGCGACCACCTCGGCTAGCTCGACGGTTCGGTCCGGGCAGTCCAGCAGATACCTGGCCAGCACGATGAGGCTGACCGGGCAGGTTCGCAGGGTGCGCTCACGCAAGAAGGCAACGACGTGCTCGTCGGCACCGTCGGCCCGTGCTTGCGGCTCATGCTGCTCGTGCCAGGCACGCCGGACCAGTGCGGCTAGCCGCGCCTGGTCGTCGGGTCCGTCGCCGCCCGGGTCAAGCCGGTCCGCCGTATCCCTGAGCATGGCGGCACGCTCGCCGGAGATGCGGCCAGGACCGGAGCCAAGGAGCGTCAGCGACAACAGCGCCTCCGGCCGCCACAGCGCGGCCTCACGCGCGATGAGCCCGCCCATGGAGTGGCCCACCAGGTGCACGCCGGCGCCGTCACCCGCAACGGCTCCGGCCATGGCCAGCACGTCGGTGGCGAGCGCCGCCGCGGAGTAGCCGTCGCGATCCGGCGCGTGCGGGCTCTGGTAGTGGCCGCGCAGGTCGACCGCCACCACCGTGCGGCCGTCCGCCGCGAGCGGCTCCAGGACCGGCAGGAAGTTCTCCTTGCTGCCGGTGTAGCCGTGCACGAGCAGCGCGGGGCCGCGGTGCGCCACTCCCCGGGTCGGCTGAGCCTCCAGCATCGCGAACTTTCCGCGAGCAGTAGTCAGCCAGCCTGAGCGGACGCGCTCGGGCAACTGCAACGACCTGAGAGTGCTCACGGGGTGGCAGCCTACCGACAACTGGCTGGAAGATAACAGCCCAATAACAGAGCGTTCGCTGAGATTCCTCCGGTCCGCCGGTCAGCGCGAGCGACGACCGGGCTGAGCAACGCTAGTCGGCCAGTCGGCCAGTCGGAGCCTGGCCGGACCCGCGACCCGACCTCGGCCCGCGCCGGCGTCGCGGACGCCGCCGGGCTACCTGGGTGGTGGCGGGATCCCCCGCCGCGCTACCCGCGCCCGCGGCGTCCGGCGCGGTGTCAGCGGCGGCCGGGTCAGCCGCGGCGTCACCGACGAGGTGGCCGGCCCTGGTCCGGCGCCGGGTTCGCTGACCGCGGTTGTCGGCGTCCCGCTGGCCGGCTCCCGGCGCTCTCCGGTCGTCGCCCGTGGCGGCCGATCGCCGTCCCGCTGCCTTCGAGCGCGTCTTGCCGGTCTCGCCGATGTCCTCGAGGATCTCGGCCTCGAGGCCGAGCCGGTCGCGCTGGCCGCGGGGCAACACGCCGGTCGCGCCGGGCCGGATGTTCAGCGCGAGATAGAGGTGCTCGGACGTCGAGTACGTCTCGACCGGCTCCTCGAAGCCCAGGTGCAGGGCTTCGTTGATCGCCTTCCAGCGCGGCAGGTCGCTCCAGTCCACGAACGTGACGGCCACCCCGTCTCGCCCCGCCCGGCCGGTGCGGCCGATGCGGTGCAGGTAGGCCTTCTCGTCCTCCGGACACTCGTAGTTGATCACGTGCGTGACGTCATCGACGTCGAGACCGCGCGCCGCGACGTCGGTCGCGACGAGCACATCGACCTTGCCGGACCGGAACGCGCGCATGGCCCGCTCGCGCTGGCTCTGGCCGAGGTCTCCGTGCACGGCCGCGGCCGCGAAACCCCGCACCGTGAGCGCGCTCGCGACCTGGTCCGCCGACCGCTTGGTCCGGCTGAACACGATCGTCAGGCCGCGGCCCTCGGCCTGCAGGACGCGGGCAAGTACCTCGATCTTGTCAAGCTGATGGGCGCGGAACACGTGCTGGTCGGTGGTTGGCACGTGCGCCGGCTCGTCATGCTGCTCGGCCCTGATGTGCATGGGACGGCTCAGGTGCCGGCGTGCCAGCGTCACGACCTCACCCGGCATGGTGGCCGAGAACAGCATGGTCTGCCTGGCCGGCGGGGTCAGCTGCAGGATTCTCTCGACGTCGGGCAGGAAGCCGAGGTCAAGCATCTTGTCCGCCTCGTCCAGCACGAGGTGGCGGACCGATCCGAGCCGCAGGTGATGCTGCCTGGCCAGGTCGAGAAGCCGGCCGGGCGTGCCGACCACCACATCCACGCTGGTGAGCGCCTCGATCTGCGGCTCGTACGCGCGGCCGCCGTACAGCGTCACCACGCTGGTCCCGATCTGCGTGCCGGCGACACGCAGATCGTCGGCGACCTGAATGGCGAGCTCCCTGGTCGGCACCACGACCAGCGCTCGCGGGGCGTTGGGCTCGCTGGCCCCGCCGCGCAGCTGCTCCAGGATCGGGACCCCGAACGCGAACGTCTTGCCGGTGCCGGTCCTGGCCTGGCCGATCAGATCGTGGCCGTCCAGTGCCACCGGGAGCGTGAGCGCCTGGATGGGAAACGTGGTGGTGATGCCCTGTGCCTCCAGGGCAGCGCAGATGGGCTCGGCGATGCCGAAGTCCCGAAAGGTCTTGGCGGTGCTGATGAGCTGCGGGTCGTCGAGGCCGGTGGTCGGCAGCTCCGCCGCCGGGCTGGCGCCCGCGCTCGGTGTATAGGTACTCAGGGGTCACGCCTCCAGTAGGGGCCGACGTCCGCTGGCCGTGACCGCAGCCAGCGCCATCGGCGGCACATGACTTCCCCCGCGGGCTGCATCGCCTGCGCGTGCGTACGCCGCGTGTGCGCGGGAAAAGGAGCGGCGAGTCATTGTCGGGCATAGCGTGCGCACATAGCTTGCACTACGCTCGACCGCCGACACGCCTGACACTGTTAGTAACAACGCCCAGGGGCTTCCGCATTCCAGCCGCGGATCACCAGACAGTCTAGCAACCGCGGGCCCGTGCGCCGCAGCGCCGGGCCGGCGGGCAACCGCCTTCGGGCCGGCTGGCCTGGCTGCGCTGTTGTTACGCTGCCCGTGTGAGCAGCGGGTCGAACGACGCAGCAGCCGAGCCGGACGGCGTGCTCGACCTGCTGGGCCTGCTGGCCTACGCATCCCTGACCGCGTTCTTCCGGCTCGCTGACGACGCGTCGCTGGCTCTCGTGGTGTCGGACAAGACCGCGCTGGCCGAGATGGCCGTGGCCGAGTTCGGCCACTACCAGCTGCTGCGGGGGCGCATCGAGGACTCTGGCGCCGAACCGGAGGCGGCGATGCAGCCGTTCGTGGCACCGGTCGACGCGTTCCACGCCAGGACGGCGCCGTCGGACTGGCTTGAGGGGCTCGTGAAGGCCTACGTCGGAGACGGGATCGCGGCCGACTTCTATCGCGCGGTGGCGCACGTGCTCGAGCCGAGCACCAGGGATCTGGTTCTTGCCGTGCTGGCCGACACCGGCCACGCGGAGTTCGTCATCGCGCGGGTCCGCGCGGCCATCGAGGTCGACCCGCGGGTGGCCGGGCGGCTGGCGCTGTGGGCGCGCCGGCTGGTCGGGGAGGCGCTTGGGCAGGCGCAGCGCGTCGCCGCGGAGCGGGAGCCCCTGGCGCGGCTGCTGGTGGGCGGCGACGCGGCCCAGCTGGGGAACATCGGCCGGATGTTCGCCCGGCTGACGGACGAGCACGCGGCCCGGATGGCGGCGCTCGGCCTGGCTAACTCGTAGGGCTAGCCGGCATTGAAGCCGACGCGACGGGACTCGGTGCCGCCGAGCTCGACATAGGCGATCTTGTCCGCCGGCACCAGCACCTTGCCACCCCTGACGCTCGACAGCACGAAAACCCCGGCCTCGGCGGCCACCGCGGCCGTCAGCGCGCTCTCCACCTCCTCCGGCGAGGACGCGGTCTCGACGAGCAGCTCGCGCGGCACAGACGGAATCCCGATCTTGACTTCCACGGCTCTCCTCACGAACTGGCGGGCTCGGCCGTCAACGGCCAGTCGCTGATGCCGCGCCAGGCCAGCCTCGCGATCAGCTGCTCCGCCGCGTCCTTCGGGATCTGCCTGCCGGTTCGCAGCCAGTACCGGGCGCTCACCTGCGCCATCCCGACCAGGGCCATGCCGAGGAGATGGGCGTCGGAGTCGCTCACGCCGGCGTCCTCGTGAATGAACTGGCTGACCATGTCGGCACAGTCGTTCATCATCTTGTCCAGGCGGCCCCGGACGGCTGGCTCGTTGCTCAGATCCGACTCAAAGACCAGCCGGAACGCCTCGCCGGTTCCGGCGACGAAATCGTAGAAGACCTTGACCGCGGCCGGCACCCGCTGCCGGTTCTCGGTCGTGGACGACAGCGCCTCGCTCATGATCCGGATGAGCTCGTCCGCGCTCTCGTCGAGCAGCGCGAGGTAGAGCTCGAGCTTGCCGGGGAAGTGCTGGTACAGCACCGGCTTGCTGACCCCGGCGCGCTCGGCGATCTCGTCCATCGCGGCCGCGTGATAGCCCTGCGCGACGAACACGTCGCGGGCCGCTCCGAGCAGCTGCAGCCGGCGCGCCGGGCGAGGCAGCCGCGCGCTGCCAGGCCTGGCCTGAGGCGAAACGGTCAACGAGAACTCCGGTGGTTTTCGGTCAAGCCGCAAGTCTACGACCAGCGGCGCGGCCAGGCTGGCAGCCGGTCCAGGCCGAGCGGTCAGCGGTACTCGTCCTCACCGGTGTCCAGCAGCTGATCCTGCTCGGCCGCGTCGGCCTCGTTGGCCTCGAGGGGCGGCTCCTCCGGCGCTGCGGTCTGGTCGTCCTCGGGCTCCGCGACGGCATTTTGCTTCTGCTCCGCCGAGTCGGCGTCTGGTGTTTCAAGCCCCATGTCGCTCATAACGGCACCTCCTCGCCAAAATCGGGACTCGAACATATTGCCGAAGATCAGAATGCGGTTAACACTGCTGATAAGGCCGTTGGCTACCGGATAAACACTGGTTGTATCAGTACCCGAGGGCAGCAAGACAGTCCCGCGGCCCCGTCACTATTGCTAGCAGGCCGCGCGCGGGGTAGGGAGAGTGACATGCGCAGCATGTGGAAGGGGGCAGTGTCTTTCGGGCTGGTCATGATCCCGGTCAAGCTCTACACCGCCACCGAGACCAAGGACATCGCGTTCCGGCAGGTCCACCGCGAGGACGGGGGCCGGATCAGGTTCCGTCGGTTCTGCACGATCGACGACCAGGAAGTGCCGTACGAGGATGTCGCGAAGGGATACGAGCTGCCGGACGGCGACATCGTCATCCTCACCGACGAGGACATGGCCGAGCTGCCGCTGCCGACCACCAAGAGCATCGAGGTCGTCCAGTTCTGCCCGGCCGACCAGCTGGATCCCATCCTGCTGAACCGCAGCTACTACCTGGAGCCAGAGGCAGCGGGCGAACGGGCCTACGGCCTGCTGCGCGAGTCGCTTGAGCAATCCGGCCGGGTCGCCATCGCCAAGGTGGCGCTGCGGCAGCGCGAATCGCTCGCGAGCCTGCGGGCACGCGACGGCGTTCTGGTCCTAGAGACGCTGCTGTGGCCGGATGAGGTGCGCGAGCCCGATTTCGGCTTCCTCAACGACAAGATCGAGGTACGGCCGCAGGAACTGCGGATGGCCAGCTCGCTGATCGAGTCGATGACGCTCGACTTCGACCCTGACGAGTATCACGACAGCTACCGCGAGGCGCTGCAGGAGGTTGTCGCTGCCAAGGTGGAGGGCCGGCAGATCGTGGCGCGACCGGAGCCCGAAGCAGGAGAAGAGCCGTCGAGTCTCGCGGACGCGCTGCGAGCCAGCCTCGAGGCCGCCAAGCGCGGCCGGCTTGGCGCGGTCCCCGACCTGGCCGCCGACGCTACGCCCGCCCCGGCCAAGGGTCGGACCCGCAAGACCGCGGCGGCCGGCGATGCCGACACGAGCCGGCCGGCCAAAGGCACCGCCGACGGCGCGGCGAAAGGCAAGGCCGCCCCGAAGAAGAGCGGAAAGGCAGCTGCCGCCGACGCAGAGCCAGGCGAAGAGAAGCCCGCGCCGCGGCGGACACGTCGGGCAAGCTAGGCCTTTTCGGTCGCAGCGGTTCGCCGCCGTTTCCGATAACCGGCTGCGGGGTTACTGGCGTGCTGCCAGCAGTAGGCCAGAGGATGTACTGGCAGGTAGCCTGATCAGTTAT
>JASHPF010000309.1 GCA_030038295.1 Streptosporangiaceae bacterium | reverse complement strand
GGTGGAGCTGAGGGGATTTGAACCCCTGACCCCCTCGATGCGAACGAGGTGCGCTACCGGACTGCGCTACAGCCCCTGGACCGCCAGTCAGCGTAGCAAATGTCGGGCGCTTCCCGCTCTCGGCGGTGACCGGGCGCCCTCAGTCACCCACGGCCCGCGCGGTCGCGTCCGCGTACTGGTCGTACAGCTGATCCGCGACCCGGGCCGAGATGTCGATGATCTCCGCGCCTGACGCCGCCGTGGCCTCGGCCTCGGCGCGCCGCCGCGCCGCGGCCCTGAGCCGCGCCTCGTGCGCGCGAATCGTCGCGATCCGCTCGGAGTGCTCCGCATCGGCGCGGGCGGCCGTGCGCAGCAGCAGGAAGTAGCCGAGCAGTACCCCGGCCGGCGGGGCGCACGTCCACCAGGGCGTCAGCCGCATGGCCGTGCACACGCCGGCGGCAGCGGTCAGCAGCACCAGCATGGTCAGCATCCGCCGCCGCGCCTGCAGCATGCGCGAGCGAGGGAGGGGACCCGAGGTCACCGGGACCTGGCCACCCATCCCAGGCGGGCGGCGCGCCGGGGGGGCCGGGACCGGCTCCGCGGTCTCGCCCGCCGGATAGTCGGCGTACTCGGCCGCGTCGCCTTCCGGGTCGTCGTAACCCTCCGCCGGCTCGGCGTCCGCGACGTCGCCGCCCGGGTGCGCGCGCGGCTGTCCGTGCAGGCGGCGCAGCCATCGCGGCACGAGCACGAAAAGCCAGATGGCGACGATGGCGACGTAGAGAAAAACGCTGCTCACGCCGCTGCTCCGGCGGAGGTGACCGACAAGGCCGACCCGCCAGGGCCCGCGGCGCGCGGTGGCGAATCAGCAGTGATCACGTCACGCACGGTAAAGGTCGGCGACTGCGTTGACGAGCATTCCGCCCGGTGTGTCGCGAGATCACCGCGCCGACGGCTAGCGCAGCCCGGCCGCCTGCGTGGGTCCTGGGCGGCCCGCCATGACCATGCTCCGCCACCGCGGCATCAGGCCGTTGGGCACGTCCTCGACCGTGAGCGCGTAGCAGATGTGGTCATGCCAGGCACCGTCGATGTGCAGGCAGCGACGGCGCAGCCCCTCCTCGCGGAAGCCGAGCTTCTCGACCACGCGGCGGCTCGCCGTGTTCTCCGGCCTGATCGTTGCCTCGATCCGGTGCAGCCCCACGGCAAAGAAGCACTGGTCGAGCGCCAGCGCGAGCGCCGTCGGGATCACGCCGCGGCCCGCGAACGCCTCGTCGACCCAGTAGCCAACCTGCGCCGAGCGGGCCGATCCCCAGACGATGCTGCCAACGGTGAGCTGCCCGGCGAACCTGCCGTCGTAGGTGACCACCCACGGCAGCGCGAGCCCCTGCCGCGCCTCGCGGCGCATGGTCCTGGCCATCGTCACGTAGGGACCCAGGCTGGACCGGTACAGCGGGGTCTCCGGGTTCGTCGGCTCCCACGGCCGCAGCCAGTCCGCGTTCCGCACCCGGGTCTCCCGCCAGACCGCGGCGTCCTTAACCCTGATCGGGCGCAGGCTCACCGGAGCATCGAGGAGGCCGGACTCGGTGAGCGTCGCCCAGCCGCGCGCTCGTGACATGTCCCCATCATCGCGTGCTGCCAACGTCTTCCGCCATCGGGTAGCGACGATCTGAGTACCTATTGTGCTGGATTGGGACGCGGGTGGTCTCCGCCTCGAGCCTGGTCAACGGCGTGCTCGAGGAGCAGCCCGAGCACCGCCATGCCGTCTCGCACTCCGCCGGTGGAGCCGGGCAAATTGAGGATGATGGTGCGATTGGCCTGTCCGGCGATGCCGCGCGACAAGGCGGCGGCGGGAACCCCGGCCGCGATTCCGGCCGCGCGGATCGCCTCGGCGATGCCGGGGACCTCCCGGTCCAGCACCAGGCGGGTCATCTCGGGCGTGACGTCGTTCGGGTTCAGCCCGGTCCCGCCCGTCGTCACGACGACGTCGTACCCGGCCGCGACCGCGTCGCGCAGAGCCAGCTCGACCGCGGCGCCATCTGGCACGACGACCGGCCCGTCCACCGTGCAGCCCGCCTCGCGCAGCAGGTCAGCGAGCACCGGGCCGGACCTGTCCGGGTACACTCCCGCAGCGGCCCTGGTGGAGATGGTGATGGCGAGCGCGCGGATCACGGCCGCCCCCCGGACAAGTCGGCGGGGTGCTCCGCCGGGCCGCGCTGCCAGCGGCCGCTCTTGCCGCCGGCCTTCTCCTCGACCTGCACGTCGGTGATGACCGCGGCCGGGTCAACGGCCTTGACCATGTCGATCAGCGTCAGCGCCGCGACCGACACGGCCGTGAGCGCCTCCATCTCGACCCCGGTGCGGTCCGCGGTCCGCACGGTGCTGCGGATGAGCACGCCGTGGTCGGCGACCTGCAGGTCGACTGCGACGGCGTGCAGGCCGATCGGGTGACACAGCGGGATCAGCTCCGGGGTTCGCTTCGCGCCCTGGATGCCCGCGATCCTCGCCACCGCCAGGGCGTCGCCCTTCGGCACGGCGCCCGACCGCAGTGCGGTCACCGCCTCGGATGACAGCAGCACGGTACCCGTCGCGGTCGCGGACCGCGCCGTAACGTCCTTGCCGGACACGTCGACCATCCGGGCCTGGCCGGCCGCGTCGAGGTGCGTCAGCGGCTGCTCGGCGGTCACGGCAGCTCCATGACGTCGACGCTCGCTCCGGCCTCGAGCGAGGTCACTTCCTCGGGGACGATGATGAGAGCGTTCGCGCGTGCGAGGTTGGCGAGTTGGTGTGATGCCTGCCCGGCCACGGGAGTAACGAGTCCCGCGTCCGCGTCCAGGATGCCGCGCAAGTAGGAGCGCCTGCCAGCCGGGGACCGGACCGGCTCGGCGAGCGTGGCCGGCCCCCGCTTGCTCCGTTCCCTGAAAATGCCTTGCATGGCATCTAGGGCCGGCCGAACGAACAGACAGAACGACACGTACGCGCTCACGGGGTTGCCCGGCAGCGTGAAGATCGGCGTCGCGGCCGGACCGACGGTGCCGAAGCCCTGCGGCATCCCCGGCTGCATCGCGACCCGGCGGAACGTCACGGTGCCGAGCGTGGACAGCGCTGCCTTGACCGCGTCGTGCTCGCCGCCCATGCTCACGCCGCCGCTCGTGACCAGCAGGTCGGCGCTCGTCAGCGCGTCCGTGATTGCGGTGAGAACGGCGCCGGTGTCGTCCCGGACGATCGGGTGCTGCACGGCCGGGCAGCCCGCCTGGCGGGCGGCGGCCGCGAGCATGAGGGCGTTGGACTCGTAGATCTGGCCGGGCTCCAGCTGGCCGCCGGGCTCGACGAGCTCGTTGCCGGTCGCGATGACCGTGACCCGGGGCCTCGGCCTCGCGGTGACCGCGCCGTGGCCGGCCGCGGAGAGAAGGCCGACGTGGACAGGACCGAGCCGCGTTCCGGCGCTGAGGAGGAGGTCGCCCGGCTGCGCGTCGCCGCCGGCGGTACGGACCGCGGCGCCGGCCGGCACCGGCTGCGTGATCGCGACGCGCTCGGTGCCGCCGTCGGTCTGCTCGACCGGCACGACCGCGTCGGCCCCTGCGGGCAGCAGCGCTCCGGTCATGATCTTCAGAGCAGATCCGGGAACGAGGTCATGGCGGCGAGTGTCACCCGCCGCGACCTCGCCGCTTACTACGAGCACGACCGGATTCTCGCGACTCGCCGTGGTCACGTCACTCGCCCGGACTGCGTAGCCGTCCATGGAAGAGTTGTCGAACGAGGGCAGCGGATGCAGCGCGGTGACGTCGTCGGCCAGCACAGCGCCGACTGCGCCCGCCAGTGGCAGCTCCCGCGTCGGCAGCGGCCGGATCGCGGCGATGATGTCCGCCAGGTACGCCTCGACAGAGTCCATCAGGTCGCGGCTCCGCCACGTCGTTGACCGGGCCGCGGCGCGTCGACGCCCTCCCGGATCAGCCCGAGGTCGCCGAGCTCATCCAGGTAGCTGCGCAGCCACGGGACGAACTCGTCCTTGATGTCCGGCCGCTCGCACGCGAACTTGATCTGCGTCTGCAGGTAGTCCAGCTTGTTGCCGGTGTCGTAGCGCCTGCCGCGGAACAGCACGCCGTGCACGCCGCCGCCGTCGGTGTCAGGCCCGCGCTCGGCCAGCGTGCGCAGCGCGTCGGTGAGCTGGATCTCGCCGCCCCGGCCGGGCGGCGTCTTGCGCAGCACGTCGAATACCGACGGATCGCACACGTAGCGGCCGACGACGATCCAGTTCGACGGGGCGTCGGCCACGGCGGGCTTCTCCACAAGGTCGGTGACGGCGACGACATCAGCCTCGCCGGTGGGCTTGATCGTGGCCACGCCGTAGGCCGAAACCTGCTGGGGTTCGACTTCCATCAGCGCGATGACGCTGCCGCCGTGCCGGTGCCGGACCTCCAGCATTCGCTGCAGCAGCTTGTCGCGCGCGTCGATGATGTCGTCGCCCAGCAGTATGGCGAACGGGTGATCGCCGACATGATCGGCGGCGCACAGCACCGCGTGCCCCAGGCCGAGCGGCTGGCTCTGCCGGACGTAGTGCATCGACGCGATCTCGGCAGACGCCCGGACGCGCTGCTCCCCGGCGGCGTCGCCCTTGGCGGCCAGAACCTCTTCAAGCTCGATGTTGCGGTCGAAGTGGTCCTCGATGTTGGTCTTGCTGCGGGCGGTGACCATGAGGACGTTCGTCAGCCCCGCGGCGGCTGCTTCCTCGACGACGTACTGAATTACCGGTGTGTCGATGACTGGCAGCATTTCCTTGGGCATGGCCTTGGTCGCAGGCACGAACCTCGTGCCCAGGCCTGCAGCGGGGATGACGGCCTTGGTGACGGATCGTGAATGAGCCATGCTGAGAACCTTAGCTAGCTCGGGGGAGGAGGACCCTTGCAAGGTACAGCCGGCGACCGCGCTGGCGACGCCGGATCGGCCCGGCGAGACCTTCCCCCAGCTGAGATTGGTAATCCTGAGCTGGCGCGGCAGAAGGCGGCGCTGCGGGGACTAATCCTCGCGGCACGGCGCGCCATGCCAGCTGAGCAGCGCGCCGCTGCCGGGCGCCAGCTCAGGGATGCCGTGCTGGGCCTGCCAGAACTGGAGATGGCGGGCACGGTGGCGGCCTATGTGTCCGTCGGGACTGAGCCCGCCACCCAGGGGCTGATCTTCGCGCTGTGGAAGCGCGGCACCTATGTCCTGCTTCCGGTCCTGCTCGCCGATGGTGACCTCGACTGGGCCAGCTACGAGGGTCCCGACTCGCTGGTACCCGGCCCGCGCGGGCTACTGGAGCCGAGCGAGCGCCGCCGCGGCGTGATGTCGATCACCAGCGCCGACCTGGTGATCGCGCCCGCTCTGGCCGTCGACGGCACGGGCCGCCGCCTCGGCCGCGGCGGCGGTAGCTACGACCGCGCGCTGGCCAGGGTGGGACCGGCGGTGCTGACCATGGCGCTGCTGTACGACGGTGAGCTGGTAGACGAGGTACCGGCGGGCGACCACGACCAGGCCGTCCGCGCGGTTGCGTTGCCCAGCCATGGAATCAGCAGGCTCGGCTAGCCGTTGCTACCATTTGGCAGTTCACCGCGGCGAGTGCTAATGCCGCAGAGGGAGGAAACGTGCCGACGTACCAGTACGCCTGCACCGATTGCGGAGATAAGTCCGAGGTCGTGCAGCGGTTCTCTGACGACCCGCTGACGGTCTGCACCGGGTGTGGCGGCAAGCTTCGCAAGGTCTTCTCACCGGTTGGCATCGTCTTCAAGGGTTCCGGTTTCTACCGCAACGACAGCCGCAACGGCTCCGGCAACGTCTCGGCCGCCAAGGACAGCACAGCTAATGGTGCAAATGGAACGTCCGGCGACGGTTCCACCAGCGGCTCGTCCTCGGAGTCGGCGAAGAAGGGGTCATCTGCGGGCGATTCCGCTGGGGGCAAGAGCGACGGCTCGGCCGCCTCGTCTGGCGGCGAGAAGAAGTCGCCGGTAGCGGGCGCCAAGAGCTAGCGGCGCCTCCCGCTCCGCTCGGCCATGCACGTGACCACCGCTGGGCCCGGTACGTTAGCGCCGTGACTGAGCTGGCGGAGATCGGCGTTATCGGCGGTTCGGGGTTCTATGAGTTCTTCGACTCCGCCGAGGAGGTGGCGGTCGAGACGCCCTTCGGACCGCCTAGCGATCCTCTCGTCATCGGCGAGGTCGGGGGGCGCCGAGTTGCCTTCCTGCCGAGGCACGGCCGCGATCACCGATTCACTCCCCACAAGATCCCCTATCGCGCCAATCTGTGGGCGCTTCGCTCCGTCGGCGTCCGGCAGGTGCTGGCGCCGAGCGCGGTCGGCTCGCTGACGGCCGTGTACGGGCCGGGCACGCTGGCCGTTCCCGATCAGCTGGTGGACCGCACGACCAACCGGGTGCAGACGTTCTACGAGACCGGTACCGCCGTGCACGTTCAGTTCGCCGACCCTTACTGCCCCGCCTTGCGGGCCAGCGTGATCGAGACGGCGCGGGCGAGTGACTGGGAACCCGTGCCATCCGGCACGCTGGTCGTGATCGAAGGTCCGAGGTTCTCCACCCGGGCCGAGTCTCGCTGGTATGCGGCGCAGGGGTGGACGCTGATCGGCATGACGGCGCATCCCGAGGCGATCCTGGCCCGCGAACTGGCCCTGTGCTACACGACGATCGCCCTGGTCACCGACACTGACGCCGGCGTCGAGGAGGGCGAGGGCGTCACGCACGCCGAGGTGTTCCGAGTGTTCGCGGCTAACGTGGCCAGGCTTCGCGACCTCATTGCCGAGGTCATTCCCCAGGTGCCGGTCGAGCGCACGTGCTCGTGCCCGCACGCGCTTGACGGCCTGACGCTGCCCTTCCTGCTGCCCTGACCTGCTGCCTGCCGCCTGCCGCGTCGGCCCGCTGGCGTGTCCGCGTCGTGTTCTGCCAGGGCCCTTACCGGCTAGGCTTAGGGCGGTCCCACGAGCAGCGCGCCGGATACCGCGAGCTCGGGACGGTCCGGCCCCGATAGCTCAGGCGGATAGAGCGACTGCCTCCTAAGCAGTAGGCCGCAGGTTCGAGTCCTGCTCGGGGCGCCAAGATCATCTTCTACCTGCCAGGCAGGTCAAGCCCCTGTTCGGGCATCTCACGTGTGATCTTCATTCCGGTTTCTCGTCCTCGGTTTGTGCGGTTCGTGCCCGCTGCGTGCCCGATGACTTCCTGGCGGCCTGGTCGCGCGCGGCCTGGGCTCGGCTGAGTTCGTCTTCGGCGAGCTTGCTGAGTGCGTCGGCGATCTGGTGCTGACGGTCAGCCCTGCGGTGCTGGTAGATCAGTGCGGCCCTCGCAGCCAAGCGCGGCTCCGCTGCGCTCCGCCGCGACGGCGCTTCCCGCGCCGCGCTCTGGCCTGGGGGCCCCGCTCGCGCGGGCGCGCCGAGCTGGAGGCAGATAGCCTGATTGCTCGGGTGGCTCATCCCCGCTTCCGATTGTCCGGCGTCGGCTGGAACCCGTCGAGAGCGCTTCGCGTCGCTACGCGATGGCCTGTGGCCACCCTCGACTGAACCCGGCCGAGAGTCGCCGGTCTTGGCAGCTATCGGGGATGGGGCGAGTGCGGTTAAATGCCCTGGTGCAGCTGATGCGATCCTTCACCGCCGAGCAGTTCTCGGGTGCTCTGGAGTCCTGGGCCTGGGCCGGCATTAGTGCGCTTCGGCCGGCATTCACTTCGCCGTTCGGCGACGTGTTCCTCGAAGGCAGTGACGGCATATGGTTCCTGGACTTGGTCGAAGGCAAACTCAGCCGTCCGTGGTCCAGCCGGGCCGCTCTGAAAGCGGATCTCAACTCTCCCGCGGGGCAAGATCAGTACCTGATGGCGGGACTGGCACTGACAGCGGAAGGCCTGGGCATCAATCCGTCCGCCTCGCAGGTTCTGAGCTTCAAGGTTCCGCCTGTCCTGGGCGGAGCTATGACCGCTGAGAACGTTGAAGCGGCCGACTTCGTTGTGAGCGTCAACATCGTCGGCCAGATACACGATCAGATTAGAAAGCTGCCGCCCGGCACACGGATTTCAGGGGTGACCGTCGATGGCCGCAACGCCTGAGTACCTGATCAAGGCAGCTAGCGGCGGGTGGATCCCGGTTCCCCAAGGGCGTCTGCGCGACGTTCTAGAACCCCGTGGCTACGGAGCAATTGAGGTTCCAGGTGACGGAGACCTCCGGCTGGCCCTAGGGACGTGGGAAATGGTGTTCTCCGGCGAGGAACACGGCTGGCAGATCTGGTTCGAGGGTGACACTGATGGGCAGGACACGGAAGCCCTCGTTGGCCAGGTGGCGCGGCAACTGGAGGAGTTCGCCCATGTGCCAGCGGAGTGGACCCGCATCGCGTGACTGGGCGCGCGGCATGCAGCCTTGGCCCCCTCGGAGCCGTCAATCGCGCAGACGGCCAAGGCGTGCCCGCTGCGTGCCCGATGAGCCGGGAAACCACGGTCAGCCGCAGTCCCGCACGGATACCTATAACTGCCCTGGACCTGCGACGGGGCAAGTCAGCGGTTGATCCTTGGTGATCTCCTAAGCAATAGGCCGCAGGTTCGAGTCCTGCTCGGGGCGCAGGTCAGCAGCTGCTTTTGCGCAGAAGCTTTCGACAGACGGAGGTACCGCTCGCAGGCAGTCGCTCCGTGTACATTTCCACAGGTGAAATGGTCAATTTAGAACCTCGCTTGCGTGGCTCGGTGTCGCTGGAATTACTCCGCTGAAAGCCCACCAGGATCTTTGAGCGGGGAGCTTCTCAGATAAGTTTTGGCGCTGAGCCGTGACCGGACGTGGTGTGCTTCGGGTGTGCCGAGTTCGGTATACAGGGTGAGTGCCCGTTTCCAGTGGTGGCGGGCTGCCTTGTCGTCGCCAGCGGAGTGGTGTATCTCAGCCAGGTCGCGGTGCGCGCTTGCCTGCTGGTAGCGATTGCCGGCCTGGGCTGCGAGCCGGGCCGCTGTCTCGAGCTCGGCGCGCGCTGCGGCGGGCTGGCCAGCCTGGTGCAAGGCCTGGGCGAGGCTGCGGAGCGTCCGGATCTCGCCTTCCTGCTGGCCGGTTTCCCTGTATCGCGCAAGTGCCTGTTTCAGATGGACCATGGCCTGCCCGGAATTGCCAAGGCGCAGACTGACGTCGCCCAGGTTGAGTAGCTGGTCTGCAACACCGGTCCGATGATCAAGGCAGCGCTGGATGTCCAGGGCCTGTTCGAAGAACTCGGCGGCCTGAGCCAGCTGGCCGCAGGCGACGCTGAGCTCGCCGATCCGCGACAGCGCGATGGCTTCGAAGACGCGGTCCTTCGCCTCGCCGAGCACCGGCAAGGCACGCCGCAGATGCTCGGCCGCCTGGTCGTAGCAGCCTAGGTCGGTCTCTGCGGCCGCGAGATCAGACAGCGCGCGGGCCGCGCCGAGAATATCTCCGGCGTCCTGATAGGCGGCTATCGCGTCGCGGTGATAGCGGGCCGCTGCCTTGTGGTTCTGCAGGTGAGCCTGGGTTCCGCCGAGGTTTTGCAAGACCCGGGCCTGGCCTACCCGGTCGCCGCACTGCCGGTACAGTTCCGCCGACGCCTTGAGCGGGCCAACGGCATTGTGATGCCGACCTTGCAGGATGTCGATGCAGCCAACGCCATTCAGCGCCTCGGCCTCGGCAAGCAGGTCGCCGGAGCGCCGGGCGGCTTGAAGCGCATGGCTGTAGATCGTGCGAGCTTCGGGCACATAGCTACCGTTCATCAGGTAACGGAACAGAGTGCCGGCTAGGCCGGTGGCGTGTCGGGGCCAGTCGTGCTCGGCGCAGTGCGCGACCATCACTGTCAAGTTTGCGCGCTCCGCGTCCAGCCACGCTCGTGCATCCGCCTCGCCGGGCATGTCAGGAACTGCCAAAGCAGTGACGGACGCGCGCGGGCGCAAGTGAGCCTCGGCTGGGTACAGGACGTCCATGGCGGCGACGGCCGCGTCCAGGTAATAGTCAAAGAGCCCGGTCAAGGCCCGATGACACTGGCCGTCGGTGTCGCGAGCCGCGGCCTGCTCCCGAGCATAGGCGCGCAGCAAGTCGTGCAGGCAGTACCGGCTCACCGCGCTGCGTTGCACGAGACTGGCCCGGTGCAGCGTGCTGAGTGCCAGGCGGGCCTGGCCAGCCGTAGTCCCGGTCAGCGCGGCAACCGCGTACATGTCCAGATCTGCTCCGGGGTGCAGGCCGATCAGGGCGAAGGCCACGGCTACTTCTTCGGGCAGTTGCCGGACTGACCAGGAGAAGACCGCCCGGGCATCGGCGCGATCCTCCCCGGCGGTCAGAAGGTCCAGGCGGTCGGCTTCAAGCTCGGCGACCACCGTGGCCAGGCCGACTGCCGGGCGGGTGGCGGCCAGCTCGGCAGCGATCCGCAGCGCCAGCGGCAGCTGGGCGCAAAGCCCAGCTAGCTGTGCCGTCGACTCGGGGTCATCATCGGCCCTCGCACCGATTAGCGTCCGCAGCAGGGCGACGGCGTCCACCAGCGGTAGCACATCCAGCTCGAGCCGCTGTGCGCCATCGGTGGCTACTAGCCCGGCCAGTGTGTCCCGGCTGGTTACCACCGTGACGCAGCCTGGATCGCCGGGCAGCAGCGGCCGGACCTGCTCGCCGCCGCGGGCATTGTCCAGTAGCACCAGCATGCGGCGGCCGGCCAGCTTGCTGCGATACAGTCGGGCTCGGTCCTCCACACCGTCGGGAATGTCTGTTCCCGCCACGCCCAGCGTCCGCAGGAAGCCAGCCAGCGCGTCAGCCGCCGCCATCGGCTGGTCCAGGTCGTAGCCGCGCAGGTTCACATACAGCTGGCCGTCCGAGAACCGGTGTGCGACCCGATGCGCCCACTGCACTGCCAGCGCGGTCTTGCCGACGCCGGCCATGCCGCCAACCGCGCAGATAGCCAGGGCTCGTCCATCGGCCACGGTCGCCAGGGCCGACAGCTGATCCAGCTCGGCCTCTCGCGCCGTGAAGTGATGCACCAGCGCCGGCAATTCACGCGGTACGGCGGGCTCGGCCTCGTGTGGCGACGCCGCTAGCTTCGGTGGCCTCGCCAGTGCCGGGTCTGCAACCAGAATCTGCCGCTGTAGCTCCTGCAGCTCAGGTCCAGGCTCTGTCCCGAGCTCTTCGATCAGGACCCTGCGAGCATGCTGAAAGGCCGCCAGCGCTTCAGCCTGGCGGCCGTCACGATACAGGGCGGTCATCAGGAACGCGTGGAAGCACTCACGCAGTGGCGCAGTAGCTACCAGCTGCCGCAATTCCTCGATCACATCAGCGTGCTGACCAAGGCGCAGCATGGCATCGATGTACGTCTCGGCGGCCTGCAGCCGTAGGTCAGCGAGCCGGTCTGCCTCCCGCGCCGCCAGCACCTCGGATGGCACATCCGCCAGGGGCTGCCCGCGCCACAGCGACAGGGCTTCCTGTGCTTGCCGGGCTGCGGTTTCCCAGCTAGCGGTTCTTGCCGCCGTCCTAGCCTCACGTAGCCTTGCCTTGAAGCGATCTACATCCAGCTCGTTACCCCGGAGACAGATCGAGTAGCCGCCCGGTTCCGTGCTGATCCGAACTCGCGCGGCGCCGAGAGAATCGCGAAGCCGCTTTACGCAGTTGTGTAGACCTGCGCGGGCCGTTCGCGGCGATGTTGGTCCCCACATCACGTCGATCAGCTCATCGGCTGTGACAACGCGGTTCGCCTGCAGGAGCAGTGCGGCAAGGACAGCGCGCTGATTGCCCCGAGGCACATGCATCAGCACGCCGTCGCATCGCACCTGCAGCGGCCCGAGCAGGCAGAACTCGGCATCCATGACTCGTGGTAGCGCCGTGTTAGAGGCGTGTTAGCGCTGGGTGTCAGTATCACCTCTGCCGCCATTGACTATCAACACCAACCAGGACCCAACACCCACCCGCTAGGCGGCCAGCAGGCTATGGAAAGCCTGACCCGTACGGAGGAGCCCAGTTTTAGGGCTACGCAGATCTCGCAGACTAATGGCAGCAGCAAAGACCACATCGGCAACGGAAAGGTGTCACCAATGCGTCTGAAGTACAGGCTCGCAGCTTTCGCATGTGCCGCTGCAATGGCTACCGGTACTAGCGCCCTGGTCGCCAGCCCAGCTCTAGCTAACGTGGATAACCAGACTATGTGCTTCAAAGACTCCAGCGGCACAGTCTGGTGCATCGAGGAAACTGGCAGTGGTGCCATCCAGGTGGATGACTCTATAACAGCTACATATTTCAATGTGCCAGAAACCGTCTCGGGCTATATCACGGTCAGCGCCGACCCAACGACCTGCGTGACGACCGGTAGCGGTAAGGGCGTCAATCTAGCAACCTGCAACAAGAACAACAACTACCAGCAATGGATACCCACGCCCATAAGCGGCGATAAGTACGAGTTCTATAACGCCTCCGTCAACGGTTGCTTGCATGCTGCCGCCGGCGGAACAGCGCTAAACGTGTATACCTGCAACGGTGACACGAACGAAATCTGGTACGTCAGCCCGAATATCTTGTGACTCATGGCCGGGACGCTGACCTTCTAGCCAGAAGACCAACGCTTCGTCGGCATAGAAGTTGTCCGGCCGGTCGTCACCTTCCAATTGCCGGCAGGCTGGGGCGTAGGACATCAGGTCTTGGCCCGTGCGCTCAAACCAACGCCCGCTCATCGGCTACTTGGTTACTTGCGCTAGGACCGGTGCCCGGCTCGTCGCTCTCACATCGGCTGCCCCCGTGATCGTGTGGCTCCTTTGGCCTGCGCGAGCCGGGTTCCGTCATGAGTCAGGCGAGGCTCAAGAAGGGTTTGCCCTGCTCGAAGTAGCGGTGCCGTCCTGGCCCGGCAACTGGGCTGTGAGCGGGAGGACGGATGAGCACGGTAGTGATCGGCATGGACCCGCACAAGCACGCGTCCACGATCGAGGTGATGGCCGCAGATGAGCGCGTGCTGGGTGGCGGGAGGTTCCACACTGCCAGGGCCGGCTACCGGGTGATGGTGGCGCTGGCGCGACGGTGGCCGGAGCGGATCTGGGCGATCGAGGGCTGCCAGGGCATCGGCGGTCACCTCGCGGCCCGGCTGATTGCCGACAGTAGGCAGGTGCTCGATGTGCCCCCAAGCTGTCGGTACGCGAGCGCATGTTCGCGACCGGGCAGGGCCGCAAGACCGACGCCACCGATGCACACTCGGTTGCCCTGGTGGCGACTCGGATGACCGGGCTGCGCAGGGTTGCTGATGACCCGCAGCTGGCAGTGCTCTGAGAGCCAAAGTGGGAGCCAACATCAGCAGGCGCCAGGCGTCGCCGGACGTCGCATGACGACGATTGCCGCAGCTCAGCTCGACATGCAGCGACCGCGAGCGTTGCTGGACGTCGTTCGGGTTTGCCTCCTAAGCAGTAGGCCGCAGGTTCGAGTCCTGCAGCTCGTCGATGGCGTACTGGTCGTTCGTCGCCTCCCAGAACTCTGTAACCTTGCCGTCCCGCACGTGGAAGACCTGGACGCTCTTGGCCTTACCGGTATGGCCAGCGCGGCTGCCGGTAATGGTCACCAGGGCCGTGGCGTGCGTATCGTCGGCCAAGATGGCCTCGACATCGACGTGGAAGGTCCCCCCGGTGACCTCCATGACCTTGCCCATGAGCCCGTAGACGGTATCCCTGCCGCGGTACTCGCCGGCGAGCTGGTTCCGCCCGCCCACGTGCCACAGCAGGTCCTCGGCGAACAGGTCGTTGAGCGCGGCGAGATCACCGGTGCTGAATGCCGCGTACCCGGCTTTGATCCGCTCGACGTTCGGGTGTTCGGACGCAGGCGGGCCGACTGCGCTCCTGAGTGACATGGCGGGTCTGCCATGCGCAACCCCGAACGGGCTGATCTGTGTGGTGACCATGCCGGCCCCGCGCTGCCCTGGGAGCGTCTTATCCGGCGGGGTTGATGTTGGCATTGCGGTGGAAGAGGTTGCCGGGGTCGTAGGTGGCCTTGATCCGGGCGAGCCGCTGGTATTTGGCGGGTCCGTAGCTGGCCCGCACCCGGTCGGCTTC
>JASHPF010000308.1 GCA_030038295.1 Streptosporangiaceae bacterium | reverse complement strand
ACCGCAGCCCGCCGCCCCGGTGCGGTGCCGGTCCCGTCGCAGCGACGGCCGGCCCGCTCGCGCGCGGCCCCGGCACGGTCGGCGCCGCAGGCGAGATCCCGCGGTGGGAACCGCGCGTAGTGGTGGACGAAGTCGTTACCGCCGGGACGGCGCTGTCAGCCGGCCGGCGCGCCTGATGATCGGCCGAGCCGTCGCCGCTGTCATCGGGACACCGCTCGCCAGCCCGCGATGCCGCCCCCCCGGCCGCATAGGCATAGGCACTCGTGCCAGCGTGATCGCCCCCGACGCTCACATACCAACCGTACCCAGCCCCGTATCACTACATTCAGTTAGCCCTTGTAACGGCGAGTCACGACCAATTTCGTTGCGAGCGGGTAGGCCGACACGACCATTCTGGTCCTCGGCGGCATATCTCCCGCCGAGGACCAGAAAGCTGACCCAAACCGCTTGACGGGGGCCACGACAGTTACGCATCGTCGTGAGGCCAGATGAATCAGTGGCCAGGGGAATCAGGAGCCGGAGGTTCAGGTGCCGAGCGCGCCAGCGAGCTTCGCCTGCTGCGACCGATGCGCGACAGCGAGCGCTGTTCGCTTCGCCGCTGCGCCCACCGGCCCACCGGTTTCTTGTCCTCAGGTCTCGGGCGCGCAGGTCGGCGACGACGCCGGCGGCGAGACCGGCACCATCCCCGCGGATTCGCCGGGCGGCTGGCCGCGACCGCGCGACTGGACCGGCGCGCCGTCGCGCGCGCAAGGCGGATTTCCGGCCCCGGCTGGCGCGATCCAGCAGGCCAGTCCCGCGACGGTGGCACGCCGACGGTTGCTGAAGGCGGCCGTATTTCGGCGGGGTAGCGACTCGGGCGCGGCGCCGGTCCCGGTCCCTGACCTTGCTGTCTCCGATGCCTCGTCGGCCTCGGCCCAGCCGGACGCCGAAGCTGCGCTGGACCTGGTTCTGGTCACCGCCGGGGCCACGGTCGTGGCCGGGGCCGCAACCCCGGCGGCCCTCGTGCCGACAGCGGCCCCAGCGGCGGCGGCCCCGGCAGCAGCGGCGGCGGACAGCGCGGACCCGGCCGCTTCGAACGGCGCGGGCGGTGAGCCGACAGGCTTTGCGGACAGTGCGCACCTGCCGCGGACCGTCTGCGGAACCGTCGTGGATATCAGCCCGCACGTGCTCGTCATCGGTGATGCCGAGTACGAGCAGCGCTTTACCCTGACCCCGGACGCGGTTGCCTGGCGTGGCCGGCACGTGGAGCCGGCGGCGCTCCAGCAGGGCGATGACGTCATCGTCAGACTGCATCCCGGCCACCGCGACGTGGCCGACCGGATCTGGGCCAACATTGGCCGGGTAACCGGGGTGATCGCCGAGCGAAGCGGCGACACGCTACTGGTCGACGAAGGAGTGACTCACAACCTGCAGCCCATCGTCCTGCATCAGCAGGCGATCGGCCGGATCCAGGTGCGATTCCCGGCACTCGAGCCAGGATTCCTGGTGGACATCATCGGCCGGCGCCGCGGTGCGGAGCTGATCGGGCTGATCCCGGCTACCTCACAACCTGGCTACCCGGCTGACCGGCTGCCCGGGGCACCGCTCGTCAATGGCCGGGTACCTTCGGTCATCACCGGCTCGGCTACCTGGCACGAGCCGCGCGGCGAGCCACCAGGAGTCCTGGGTGTGTCCTATCCCGCGCTGGATCCGGAGGCCGGCTGCGCCGAGGACGCGGTGACGGGGATGCACCAGGGCTACGCCCGGCTGCCCTATCTCTCGATGGGCAGCGTTCTCAACCTCAGGAATGACTGCACCGGCAGTGCCTGCCTAGTCCCGGTGACCGGCTGCGCACCCATCGCCCGGCTGTTCAACGATCGGTGTGTCACGTGCGGGACGTCGCCGCGCGGCCGGATCGCGGACCTGACCATGGCCACCTTCATCGCGCTCGGCGGCGAACTCGAACGCGGCTGCTTCAACGCCACCCTGTCGATCGGCGCGTGACTCCGTGACGTTCCTGGCAGCCCTCCGAGAAGTTCAGCTCCCGCTGCTCGCGGCCATGCTGCTCGGCGCGAGCGCGACCAAGTTCCTGCGCGTGGTGCGCGCCGGATCCGCCGGTGACGCACTCGGGCCTACGGTGCTGTTCCCGGCTTATCTGCGCAGGCCCGCGGGGATAGCCGTGTGCGCCGTCGAGCTCGGCCTCGGAGCCGGCCTGGTACTGACCGCAGGCCGGATCGGCGCAGGAGCGCCCGCGAACTCGATCAGGCTGGCGTCCTGCCTGCTCTTCGTGGTTGTCACCTGCGCACTGATCGAGCTGCGGGTCAGCCGGCCCGAGGTGGGCTGCGGCTGCTTCGGCGACTTCAGCAGGGCTCCGGTCAGTGCCCGGACGCTCGCCAGGTCAGCACTGCTGGCCCTCGCCGGGCTGGCAACGATCGGGCTGCCGCCCATCGGCCGGCCCGCCTCGGGCGTTGTCGCCGTCCAGCTCGTCGCCATTCTCGTCGTTGAAACGCTGGTAATCGGCGCGCTGTCGCCGGAGATTGGCGAGGGCCTTATCCGCCTCGGCTACTCCGAGCCGTGCGAGCTCCGGGACGTGCCGTCGCAGCGCACCCTGACGGTGCTGCACCGGAGCAGGCCGTGGCGCCGGTATTCACCACTGATCACCTCGAACGCCCCCGTGGATGTCTGGCGCGAGCTGTGCTGGCGCTACGTCGTGTATCCGGGCAGCCACGAGGGCAAGCCAGCCGACCTAGTCTTCGCTGTCTACCTGCAGCAGCGCCGCCCTCCGGTCCGCGCGGTGCTGGTAGACGCGGCCACCGGGCAGACGGTGCCGTGGCCCGTCCCATCGACAAGACGCAGCCGGCTGAGGTCGGGCCACGCGCCGCAGGCGCCGTGGCCGGCGCCCGGCGTTGCCACGATGCCAGCTACGCCGGGCCGGGCCGATATTCCGGTTTCTACCGACGTCTAGGCATACCGCTAGACGGCGCTAGATTCGCCGAGACACCCAGGCCGGGCACACCAGACCGGGGCGGCCGACGCTCACGCGGGCTGCGCGCGCAGGAACCGGCCGAAGTGCGGCACGGTGAAGGCGACCAGGCCGCGCTCGGAGCTGTAGATGAGGCCCTTCTTGATGAGGTTGTCCCTGGCCGGGGACACGCTGGACGGCCTGCGCCCGAGTTCGTCGGCAACCTGGGCCGTCGGCACCGGCTCGTCGCCCAGCATCGCCATGGCCCGCATGTATTCGCGCTCAGCGGGCGTGGCGCGCTCGTACCTGCTGCCGAAGAAGCCGATCGCGAGTTCTCCTGCCGCGATGGGCCCGGCGACGCTGACATCGTGCGCCGTGACCGGGCTGCACGCCGCGACGTCCCAGGTGACCTTGCCATAGGCCTGGACGAAGTACGGGTACCCATCTGCCGCTGCATACAGCGCGTCGAGCGCGGCCCGCTCGAAGTCCGCGCCCTCACGACGGGCCGGCGCGAGCAGCGCGACGTCGGCCGACTCCCGGTCCAGCCGGTCGATGGCGACGTACCGGAACAGCCGCTCCGAATAGCTCTTGCTCGCCGACAGCACCGACGGGAGGTGCGGCAGGCCAGCGCCGACGACGATCAGCGGCCCGCCGGTCTGCGACAACTCGTGGCAGGCCGCGCACAGGGCCGAGATGTCGGGTGCCGGCACGTCTTGCATCTCGTCCACGAACAGGGCGATGCCCACGCCGAGGTCGGCGGCGACGGAAGCGGCGTCGGCAAATAGCTCCGTCAGGTCGACCTCGAGATCGCCCGAGTCGGCCCGCCCGCGCACGGCGGGGACGTCGATGCCGAGCTGGCTGGATGTCCCGCCCTTGCTGGCCCGGCCGTCCTTCGCCGCGAACGCCTTGAGCACGCCGAGAACGTGATCGACCCGGTCCGGTGCCCGGTGCCGCGGCGCTAGCTCGCGCACCGCCAGGTGCAGCGCACTGGCCACCGGCCTGCGGATCGACTGGTCTGGCCGCGCTTCCAGCTTGCCCGTGCCCCAGAGGCGCTGCATCGCCATGGACC
Organism: Streptosporangiaceae bacterium; assembly: GCA_030038295.1. Classification (GTDB taxonomy): domain Bacteria; phylum Actinomycetota; class Actinomycetes; order Streptosporangiales; family Streptosporangiaceae; genus JAJYUU01. The sequence goes on along the minus strand of JASHPF010000308.1, from coordinate 5,927 downwards.
GGAAGGAGTTGAGCAGCACGGTCTTCCCCACGCCGCGCAGCCCGGTCAGCACCATGCTCCGCTCCGGTCGACCCCGCGCGACCCGTTCGAGAACGACCTCGAACTGGCCGATCTCACGGTCCCGCCCCGCCAGCTCGGGCGGCCGCTGACCGGCCCCGGGCGCGTACGGGTTCCGCACTGGGTCCATGCACAGGAGAGTATGAGCCGCTCTAGCGAATTCCCTAGATTGGCGTAGAAAGCACCGCCCCGGCGTGTCGCGGTAACTGGCCCGCCGGGCCGGGCAGCAGACGGGGCCATTAGTCTGCTGCCCTCGCCCGGTGGGCGGCGTACCGCGCTTACGGGTGCGGCCACGGCGCGGTACTGATCGTTACCACGGCCTGGCCGACCAGACGGTTCAATCGCACCCGAAAATTTTTGGGGAACGGGGTCGAGAGTGCTCATCCGGCCCGCCAGGCCGCCGTCCCGCCCGCCGGGCCGCGGTCCCCCGTCGGGCCCGCTATACCGGACTTATTGCGACGAGTCGGGGTGCCGGTTGAGCCTCGCCAGGTAAGCGTTGTAGGCGGCGAGGTGCGCGTCATCGTCGATGCTGCGGCTGTCGGCGGTCGACAGCGGGCTGGCATCCCCCGCTCCGGCGGCGGGCCCGGCCGAGGAGAGCAGCGTGGCGAGATTCTCCCGCCGCGCCCGCTCGAAGAAGCTGCGGCCGCTCGTCGCGGCCCGCTCGTCGCGTGCCCACATCAGGAAGACGACCATCATGAGCACGAGCATGATGCCATCGCCGCCGACCCACATCACCGCGCCACCGGTGTGCAGGTCCGCCACCGGGCTCGGCGCCCAGGCCGGCCGCGGACCGGACGGCACGCCCGGGGAACTGGCGCTGCCGTAGCCGAGGGCCACGCCGGTGAAGGTATCGATGGGCATGAGCAGCACAAGCAGCACGAACCTGACCGGGTAGGACAGCCGCCACCGGATCGGCTCGGTGCCGAGGATGGGCAGGTAGAACAGGCAGCCGATGATCACGAAGAGCGCGTGCTCGGCGCCGAGAGCGGTCTGATTCTGCGCCACGTAGCTCGCGATCGCGGTGAGGTGCGCGGCCGGGACCGCAAGCGCGTATGCGAGCGCCCCGAAGACGGGCCAGGTCAGGAAGCTCGCAACCCGAGACCGGATGACCCGTTTGGCCCAGGTGTGCAGCGGGTTCCGGCTGGCGTGCAGCAGCAGGGTAAGGGGCCGGCCGGCGATGAGCAGCGGTGGCGCCACCATGATCAGCAGCAGGTGCTGGATCATGTGGTCATAGAAGAGCAGGGTGTCGTAGGCCCCGATGCCGCTCTGCGTCGCGACGACGATGACAAGCAGGCCAGCGCCGAACAGGCCAGCGCGCCAGCGCGGCCACGGCCGGGCCGGGTGGCGCCGGGCTACCCGGACGACTCCCCAGCCGTAGAGACCGGCCAGTACGACGACGACACCGGTCACGACGGGCGCGAACTGCCACTGCGTGACGATTGCCGAGAGGCCGTACGGCGGGAGCATCCGTGCCTCCTTCCACGGTGAGCCTACTCAGCTGGTCGGCTGGTCCGGCTGAAGGTTCGGCGCCGCTATGGTTGACGCGGAGGGTTCGCCTAGTGGCCGAGGGCGACGGTCTTGAAAACCGTTAGGGCGCGCGAGTGTTCTCGTGGGTTCGAATCCCACACCCTCCGCCGACCCGGATCCGGCGGCAGCGGAACCACGCCCCGGTTTGGTGCCTGCACCCTGACGCCGGCAGACTAGGCAGCATGAGCGAGCCGAACGGTGAGATCCGTGATACCCCCCGCATCGTCGTCGTCGGCGCCGACGGTGTCGCGACGGAAACCGACGCTGCGGAGGCGCGCGAGCGGCCGGTTACCGAGATGATCGAGCAGCCGGCCAAGGTCATGCGCGTCGGCAATATGATCCGGCAGCTGCTCGAGGAGGTCAGGGCCGCGCCACTGGACGAAAAGAGCCGGGCCAGGCTCAAGGAGATCCACGCCAGCTCGATCAAGGAGCTGGAGGACGGACTCGCGCCGGAGCTTGTGGATGAGCTGGAGCGGCTGTCGTTGCCCTTTGCCGACGACGAGGTGCCGAGCGAATCCGAGATCCGCATTGCCCAGGCCCAGCTCGTCGGGTGGCTGGAGGGACTATTCCACGGCATCCAGACGACGCTGTTCGCCCAGCAGATGGCGGCCAGGGCGCAGCTCGAGCAGATGCGCAGGGCGTTGCCGGCCGGGATGACAGCCCAGCCTGGTGAGAGCGAAGACGCGCTGCGGCAGCGCGCCGCGGGCCCGTACCTGTAAGCGGCCGTCCTACAGGCGACCGGACCTGATCCTGGCCAGCCAGTCAGCGGCGTCGACGAACTCGGCGTCAGACTTGTCGGTCGCCGCCGCCGCCGCACCGCCGCGGTCCGCAGCCAGCCGGGCCTGGGGGTAGCTGCCGAGGAACCGGACCGCGCTGCAGACGCGGCGCAGTCCCATCAGGGCCTCGCCCACCCTGGCCTGGGCCACGTGCCCCTCGCAGTCGATGAAGAAGCAGTACCGGCCAATGCCGTCGCCCGTCGGCCGGGACTCGATTCGCGTCAGGTTGACGCCCCGGAAGGCGAACTGGCCGAGAATGTCCATGAGCGCGCCTGGATGATCGTCTGCCAGGAACGCCACGACCGACGTCTTGTCCGCCCCGGTGCGCGCGGGCGGAGGCCCGGGCAGCCGGACCGCGACGAACCTCGTCACCGCGTCGTCGCGGTCGTGGACACCGGTCGCCAGCGCCGCCAGTCCATACAGCTCCGCCGCGAAGACCCCGGCCAGGGCGGCGTCTAGCTGCCCGGCCGCCACTTGCTGCGCGGCGTCTGAGTTGGACGCAGCGGGCCGGAAGCTCGCCTGCGGAAGGTTCGCCGTCAGCCACCGCCGGCACTGCGGCTGGGCCACCGGGTGCCCGCCCACCACCTGCACGTCCGCGAGTCGGGTGCCCGGCCTCGCCAGCAGCGCGAACTCGACCGGCACCAGCACCTCGGCCCGGATCGCCAGCTCCGTACCCACCGCGAGCTCGTCCAGCGTCGCGGTGACGGCGCCTTCGACGGAGCTTTCGATCGGCACGACGCCGAGCTCGGCCGTGCCCGACCGGACCGCCTCCAGCGTGGCCTGGATCGACGGGCACGGCAGCGCATCCGGATCCGGGCCGCCGTCGAGCGCGCGGACCGCTTCCTCCGTGAACGTGCCGCGTGGCCCGAGGTAGGAATACCGGTGCGTCACCGCGCCATGATCCCACTGCCCGGCCACCAGGGTCACCGGCCCGCCCGCCGCGGCCTCGCGCCGGGCCGGCCGCGAAGCCGCTGCACGGCCGGTTCCCGCACCAGCAGCGCCCTGCTGACGTCCACGAGCTGGTGCAGCCGGTGCAGCTGAGACCGCCAGTCGTTACCGGTTGGCCGGTGCGACAGCGGGACCTCTACCTCGGTAATCCGCAGCCCCTTGCGGGCCAGATCGATCGACATGCCGGTTTCCGCACCCCAGCCGGGCGCCAGCGGCAGCGCCGCCATGAAAGCCTCTCTGGTCAGGCACCGCATGCCGTTGAGCGGCTGCACCGGCCGCCAGCCGGTGGCCCGCTCGATGCCAGCTCCGGCGGTCGCGACGACGATGCCGAAGCCGCCCCGGCGCACCAGGCTCGAGAAGATCGCGATGGTCATGTCTGCCGTGCCCGCGCGGACGGGGTCGGCGAGCGGGCCAGCGTGGGCAGCGCTGTCCGTCAGGTCGGCGTCCAGGAACAGCAGGTGCCGGGGGCCGGTGCCGACCCGGTCCGGCTCTCCGGCCTCGGCGCGGCTCGCCTCGATGAGCCGGACCGCCTCGGCGCCGGTCTCCATGGCAGCGGCTTTGCCACGGTTACGCGCGTGCCGGACGACAGCGGCGCCCGCCGCAGCCGCGCGATCGGCCGTGTCGTCCGCCGACCCGTCGTCGACGACCACGATCACGTCAGCGCCGGCCAGCTTGCTGGCCGCGAGCACGGTGGCGGTGATCCGGTCGGCCTCGTTCCACGCCGGAATGATCACGGCGATGTCGCCGGGCGGCATGCCAACTGATCCTAGTGCGGCACCGCTGGCGCCCTGGGGACCCGAAACGCTACTGCCCGGTTACCTCTGCCGGGCGGTCGAGCACGGTGAAGACCGACTCCAGGCCGGTCACCTGAAGCACCTTCCGCGTCGCCGAGCCGGGCCCGGCGAGCTGCAGCTCGCCGCCCCGCTCACGAGCCTGCCGATGCGCAGCCAGGAGCACGTTGATGCCGGTCGAGTCGCAGAACTCCACGCCAGACATGTCCACGATCAGCCGCGCCGGACTCGCGCTGAGGGCGCTCATCAGCTCGGACTGCAGCCTGGGCGCGGTGTACAGATCGATCTCACCCAGCACCGTGACGACGGTGTGATCGCCTTGCGATCTGGTCGTGACCTTTAGCTCCACGTGCCGCAGACTACCGGGTGGGTGATCGGGCCGGCTAGATGGGCGTATCCGCGAGACCGGCTAGAACCCATTTAGCCGGAAACCGTCGTGCGGGCGGCGGCCCCAGCCCGGTAGCGAGAGGCCCGGCCGTGCCGGACACGTCAGCCGGGTCACGGGCATGGCGACCGGTTGGTGGCGCAACAGCGACCGTACGCAAGCCATGGCGACCGCGTGCGAGCCATGGCGACCGTACGCGAGCCATGGCGACCATACGCGAGCCATGGCGACCGTTGTTCGGGGTCAAAAGCGGCGAACCAGACAGAATTTCAGCGCTTACGGTCGCTATCGGTGCTGAGCGGTCGGCATCGGTCTCCAGTAGTCGCGATGGACTCGCTGAGCGGTCGGCATCGGTCGCCAGCGGTCGCGATGGACTCGCTGAGCGGTCGGCATCGGTCGCCAGCGGTCGCGATGGACTCGCTGAGCGGTCGGCATCGGTCGCCAGCGGTCGGCATCGGTCGCCAGCGGTCGCGATCCACTCGCTGAGCGGTCGGCATCGGTCGCCAGCGGTCGGCATCGGCCCGCCAGCGCCTTTGGGCCGCCAGCGCCTTCCGGCGGCCCAGTCCCGCGGGCGCCTCGCGGTCCGCGCCGGGTGGACGTACCGTAGAAGCATGCTTCGCATCGTGCTGCTGGTCGTGGCCGCGATCTTCATCGTGCTCGTAGCCGCGGCCGTGGTCAGAACTCTGGTCTGGCTCGCGCTCGTCGCCCTGATCGTTGGCGTGGCCTGCCTGGTGCTGGGCGGCGTCCGCGCGCGGCGCAGGTCCGCCCGGCGCGCGACCAGGCGTAACTAGCGCTACCAGGCTGACGGGCCGCCGGCCAGCCTGCGGTCGTCAGCGCGCGTAGTGGGCCGCGCGCGGTCCATGGACATGCCGACGCCTGCGGACCCGGCGGGCACCGCGGGGACCGCGCCCGAGTAGGCAGCCTCGCGCGAGCTGGGCACCGAGATTCCGCTGGCACCCAGCGCCCCGGCTAGCCCGGCTGGGCGGGCTGCGGGCTCCGGTCGGGGCGGAGCCGCGACGGCGGCTGGCGCCCTGCTGACGGCGCACGTCATGGCTCGAGGACCACCGCGAGCACTGCCAAGCTCGCTGCTCGGCACCCGGATCACCCGGACACCGGCCGCCTCAAGACGGGTGTTCGTCTCTGAGTTCCGCTCGTGGCTCACCACGACACCGCCGCCGATGGCGAGGACGTTGCTGCCGTCGTCCCACCGCCCGGCCGGGCCCCAGCTGGGCTCGGTGCCCGAGTCGATGACGTGCACCCGCTCGATGCCCAGTGCCTGTGCCGCGGCTTCCAGAAACGGCTGCGCCCTGGACACGCGCAGGCCCTCGGGCCGCGGCCCGATCGTGTGTGCCGTGAGCGTGTAGGCCGCCGCCGGGTGCATGAGCACCGTGCCGCTGTCGATAACCGTGCAGATCGTGTCGAGGTAACCGGCGCCTTCGGCCG
>JASHPF010000307.1 GCA_030038295.1 Streptosporangiaceae bacterium | reverse complement strand
CACGGCCCACGGCGTCGGCAGCGGGCCCGGCCGCTCGCCTTTGTACTGGCGCGCCAGACCGCGGCCGGCCAGCCCGCCGAGCGCGAGCGCCAGGCCGGCCAGCATCAGGCCGCGCTCGAGCCCAGTCAGCCAGAGCGCGGCCGTACCGTACGGCGCGGCCGTGCTCATCGCCGTCACGACCGTCCCGAGACGCATGGGAGCGGGATTGCTATGGCTATAGGCATAGCAATCCCGCTCCCACGCGAGACCGGTCGCTGATCATGATCCCGACCGTAGCTGGCTCGCCCGGGTGCGTCATGGTTTATGACGGATATGCCCGGATCTTTACTGAGCCGATACTGCTTGTCCAGCCGGTCTTCAGCTTGGCGGACCGGCGGTCAGTGGCTAGCCGAGCAGCGACCGGAGCACGTACTGCATGATCCCGCCGTGCCGGTAGTACTCCGCCTCACCCGGCGTGTCGATCCGCACGACCGCGGTGAACTCCCGGCCATTCGCGCGGACGGTCACCGTGCGCGGCGTCTGGCCGCTGTTGAGCGCCTCGATTCCGGTGATGTCGAACACCTCGTGCCCGGTCAAGCCCAGCGACTGCATATTCTCCCCGGGCTGGAACTCGAGCGGCAGCACGCCCATGCCGATCAGGTTCGACCGGTGGATTCGCTCGAAGGACTCGGCCAGGACCGCCCGCACGCCGAGCAGCGCGGTGCCCTTGGCCGCCCAGTCGCGCGACGAGCCCGACCCGTACTCCTTGCCGGCGAGCACCACGAGCGGGGTGCCCTCCTCGAGGTACGCGCGCGACGCATCGTAGATCGACAGCTGCTCCCCCTCGGGCAGCTTGACGGTGACCCCGCCCTCGGTGCCGGGCGCGAGCTGGTTCCGCAGTCGGATGTTGGCGAACGTTCCCCGGATCATGACCTCGTGATTGCCCCGGCGCGAGCCGTAGCTGTTGAAGTCCGCCCGCTGCACGCCGTGCGACGTGAGGTATGCCCCCGCCGGGCTGTCGGTCTTGATCGCCCCGGCTGGGGAGATGTGGTCGGTGGTCACCGAGTCGCCGAGCACCGCGAGCACCCTGGCGCCGGGAATGTCGGTCACCGGGCTCGGCGTGACCTGCATCCCCTCGAAGTACGGCGGATGCCGTACGTAGGTGGACTCAGGGTCCCAGGCGAAGGTGTCCCCCGGCGGCACGTCCAGATCCTGCCAGCGCTCGTCGCCGGCGAACACATCGGCGTAGTCGCGGGTGAACATCTCCGCCGCCACGGCCGTGTCCACGACGGACTCGATCTCGGCCGGCGCGGGCCACAGATCCCGCAGATACACCGCCTGCCCGCTCGAGCCCGTTCCGATCGGCTCGTGGATCAGGTCGATGTCCATCGTGCCGGCCAGCGCGTACGCGACCACCAGCGGCGGGGACGCCAGGTAGTTCATCTTGACGTCGGGGTTGATCCGGCCCTCGAAGTTGCGGTTGCCCGACAGCACCGAGACGACCGCGAGGTCCTTGTCGGCGACGGCCGCGCTGATCGCCTCCGGCAGCGGTCCGGAGTTGCCGATGCACGTGGTACAGCCGTAGCCCACCAGGCTGAAGCCGAGCTTCTCCAGGTAGGGAGTCAGGCCGGCCCGCTCGTAGTAGTCCATGACGACCTTGGAGCCGGGCGCCAGCGTGGTCTTCACCCACGGCTTGCGCTCGAGCCCGGCCTCGACGGCCTTCTTCGCCAGCAGCGCCGCGCCCACCATCACTGACGGGTTGGACGTGTTGGTGCACGAAGTGATCGCCGCGATGACGACCGAGCCGTGGTCGACCGTCGTGCGGGTGCCGTCATCGAGCGTGACCTCGGTCGGCTGAGATGGGCGGCCGTCCGCCGGCGACGACCCGGCGGCCACCCGGCGGCCGCTGCCGCCGCCGTTCTCGCTGTCGGCCACGAACGGGTCGGACGCGGGGAACGTCCCTGCGATGTCGTCGTCCAGCTTGTCCAGCTTGACGTAGCCGCCGAGCGATTCGCGGAAAGCGGTCTTGGCGTCGGCGAGGGCGACCCGGTCCTGCGGGCGCTTCGGCCCGGCCAGCGACGGCACCACGGTGGACAGGTCGAGCTCGATCTCTTCCGAATAGCGCGTCCGGCCGGCCGGGTCGTGCCACAGGCCCTGGTCCTTGGCGTAGGCCTCGACGAGCGCGACGTGGTCGGCGGTGCGCCCGGTCAGCCGCAGGTAGGCGAGCGTCTCGGCGTCGATCGGGAAGATCGCGCAGGTGGAGCCGAATTCCGGGCTCATGTTGCCGATGGTGGCCCGGTTCGCTACCGGGACAGCGGCCACGCCCTCGCCGTGGAACTCCACGAACTTGCCGACCACGCCGTGTCGCCGCAACAGCTCGGTGACGGTCAGCACCAGGTCGGTCGCGGTCGCGCCGGCGGGCAGCTCGCCCGTCAGCCGGAAGCCGACGACCTTCGGGATCAGCATCGAGATCGGCTGCCCGAGCATGGCCGCCTCTGCCTCGATCCCACCCACGCCCCAGCCGAGGATGCCGAGGCCGTTCTGCATGGTCGTGTGCGAGTCGGTGCCGACGCAGGTGTCGGGGTACGCGGCCAGCCGACCGTCCGCGCCGGACTGCGCGGTCATGACGACGCGCGCCAGGTGCTCGATGTTCACCTGGTGCACGATGCCGGTGCCGGGCGGCACGACCTTGAACTGGCGGAGCGCCTCCTGGCCCCAGCGGAGGAAGGCGAACCGCTCCCGGTTCCGCTGGAATTCCAGCTCCACGTTGCGCTCGAAGGCGTCCGGGCGGCCGAAGACGTCGGCGATCACCGAGTGGTCGATCACCAGCTCGGCGGGCACCAGCGGATTGATCCTGCCGGGGTCACCGCCCAGGGCGCGCATCGCCTCGCGCATCGCGGCCAGGTCGACCACGGCGGGCACTCCGGTCAGGTCCTGCATCAGCACCCGCGCCGGGCTGAACTGAATCTCGGTGTCCGGCTCGGCCGCGGGGTCCCAGTTCGCCAGCGCGGTGATCTGGCTCGCGGTGACATTCAGGCCGTCCTCGGTCCGGAGCAGGTTCTCCAGCAGGATCTTCAGGCTGTACGGCAGGTCACCGGAACCGGGCACCGCGTCCAGCCGGTGAATCTCGTAGCTGGTTCCGCCCACGCCGAGTTCGGCGGCGCTGCCGAAGCTGTTCCCGGTCATAACCTGGCCTCCTGCGATCTGGGCTCGCTGCTTTTGTGTGTCGCATCCGCAGCCGCGCTGCCGTGCGGTGAAGCCCTGGATGCATCTTGCCGCTTTATCGTCCGGCTGGCGCGTACTGGCCCCGCCGGATCGCGGTCGGCAGATATCTCGATGTCAAGCTACTTGGCTAGCCTAGTCGTGCGGTTATCTTGACGTCAAGCTATCCTCACGGGTGCCTCCGCACCCACAGGCGGCTGGCTGACCCAGCAGGAGCTGGCAGCTACCGGACGGCGGCGCGTCGCCGCGGCTGTGGTCAGAAGCCCGGCCGTGACCCGGCCAGACCGTGCTGGCACAGGCCAGAACGATCCCGGCCGGCTCGTTACGCTGAGCATGGTCAGCATGGCGGACGAGCGAGGAGCGCTATGGTCCAAGCGGCGCGATGGCTAGGGCTATCGCCGGATCACGTGTTCGGCCTGGCGGCGTTGCCCTACGGCTCGTACACGGCCGCGCACCACGCTGAGGAGTACCGGGTCGGCGTCGCCATTGGCGACCGCGTGCTGGACCTGACGAGCGCGACGGGTCGGCTGATGCCGGCTCGGGCGCACCTGTTCGCCGCGGGCGGCCTGGACGACTTTCTCGCGGCCGGGGACCTGGCGTGGGCCCAGGTGCGAGAGAGCCTCACCGCGTGGTTGTCGGAGGATCAGTTCCGCCCCGCGATCGAAGACCTCCTCGTGCCCGCCGCCGCGGTCAGCCTGCGGCTGCCGTTCGCGGTGGCCGATTACGTCGACTTCTACGCCTCGGAGAACCACGCAGCCAACGGGGGACGCATGTTCCGGCCCGGTGCCGAGCCGCTGCCGCCGAACTGGAAGCACCTGCCGATTGGCTACCACGGCCGGGCGGGCTCGGTCGTGGTATCGGGTACCCCGGTCCGGCGTCCGTGCGGCCAGTCTCGGCCCCCTGGCGCCGACGCGCCCGTGTTCGGGCCATCGACCCGGCTGGACTTCGAGGCCGAGCTCGGATTCGTCGTCGGCGCGCGCAGCCACCGAGGCGAGCCCGTGCCGGTGTCCCGGTTCCCCGAGCACGTCTTCGGCGTGTGCCTCGTCAACGACTGGTCTGCGCGCGACATCCAGTTCTGGGAGACGGTGCCGCTCGGTCCGTTTCTCGGCAAGTCCTTTGCCACCACCGTCTCGCCCTGGGTGCTCCCGCTGGCCGCGCTCCAGCACGCGCGTATCCGCCCACCGTCGGCGGCCGCCTCCCTGCTGGGCTACCTGACCGAGACGGCTGCCTGGGGTCTGGACATCGACTTCGAGATCCGGCTCAACGGCGCCGTGATCTCCAGGCCGCCGTACGCCACCATGTACTGGAGCCCGGCGCAGATGCTGGCCCACCTGACCGTGAATGGTGCCGCCGTGCGGCCCGGCGACCTGTACGCATCGGGGACCGTGAGCGGCCCTGAGCCCAGTCAGCGAGGGTCCCTCATGGAGCTGAGCTGGAACGGGACCGAGCCACTTGGCCTGCCGGACGGGACATCGCGCACGTGGCTCCAGGACGGGGACGAGGTCACCATCAGCGCGACCGCGCCTGGTGCCGACGGGGTCAGGATCGGGCTTGGCTCGGCTACCGGCGTCATCCTGCCAGCGGTTATGGAGTCGCCGGCCGGCCGGGACTGAGCCAGCGCCAGCTCGTCACGGGCTGCCGGCCGACGACCGCGGCGAGATACCGCGGTCCGATCTGGGCTGCCGACAGCGACCAGCCTGCGACGGGCCGACCCGCGAACCAGATGGCCGACGACGCGCCACACACCAGCTCGGTGTCGCGCAGGCCAGCCAGGCCGAGCCCGGTCGCCTTGAGATAGGCCTCCTTTGCAGTCCAGTGCCGGTAGAAACTCCGCTCCGACGAGCCGCCGCAACCAGCCGCGATGCACGCCGTCTCGCGCGCGGCGAACCGGGCGGCGGCCACGTCGGCGAGCCCGAGTCTCGGCTCCACTCGCTCGAGATCCGCGCCGACGGGCCCGAGCGCCACCGCGACGAGCGCCAGGCCGCCGCTGCGGGTCAGGCTGAACCGCAGCCCGCCACCCGCCAGTTGCGGCCGCCCGTGCGGGCCGGACCGGATAACCAGCCGTCCAGGTTCACCGCCGAGGTAACGGGACAGCACCTCGCGCAGTGCCGCTCGGCTGGTCGCGAACCTCGCGCCGTCCTGTGGGCGCAGATAGCTGGCGGCGCGGGCGCGCTCGCTGGCATCGAGACATGGCCGGTCGGCCGCGCCAGGCGTGTCGAGATCGACAAGCCAGGCGTGCACGGCCGTGGGGCCGATAGCGACGGTGCCCCCGCGGGCGGCAGCGTCCGGAGGGCCGGCGGCGTCGCCGCGGGCGGCAGCGTCTCCGCGGGCCGTGCCAACGGAGGTCTCGGTGCCTCGCTCCATGGTTCCGCCGATCTGCTGACGAGCGTTCCCGGCCGACGCCCACCCCGCCCTGCGCTGCCGACATTACGATGAGCGGATCGCCAGAAGCCGGGAGAATACCGTCATGCAGGGGCCGACGCCGCGGTGGGACCAGCCGCCCGACTCGCGGGACAACACCGTGAGCATGCCACGCGTCGACCCCGCTGACTGGACCGACCGGCCGAACGGGACGGCGTCGGCGGCCGACGGCAACCCAGTGGCTGCGCCCGAGCTGCCGGCCTTCGGCGACCCGTACGCCCTGCCGCCACGCGCACGGGGAGCAGAGCCCGATACGACAGCCGAGCCCGAGGCCGGGGCGGCCGCCGCGGCCGTAGCCACGGAACTGCTCCAAGCCGTGGTCCCCGAAGACGTGGCCCCACCCGACGACGCCGCCGCACCCGACGATTCCGCCGCGCCCGACGACGCCGCCCCACTCGACGACGTAGCCGCACCCGACGACGCCGCCCCGCCCGAAGACGGGGAGCCGCCCGAAGATACTGCCCCGCGCGTGGGCGCGGCCCTGCCGAGCGCGGAACACGTCGCCGAGACGGTGGCGGCGCCCGAGCCTGAGCCGCTCGCCTGGGCTGCCGCGGAGCCCACCGCACCGGCCGAGCCGGTCGCTAGGCAGGCCGGTCTGACCGGGCCGGTGGCGAGGCAGGCCGCTCCGGCGCGATCCGCCGCCACCGAGCTGTCTTCAGTCGCCCTGCCGACCGCGCCGGGCACGCCGGGCCGACCCGCCGCGGGTTCGATCCCCGACCTGCGCGCGCGCCTGGCGACGCTGCCCGCCGGCCATCCCGCGTCGCCGTACGACGACGCGGGACGGCTGAAGCCCGCGCCGGTCCGGCTCAGGCAGCTGGAACTCGGGCTGCCGGCCCGCTCTGTCGACGTGGCCGACTATGCCGGGTTCTCCGGCCTCGATCGCGAGGATGAAACGCACGATCTCTGGCCCGAGACCGCGGCGGTGGCCGCGGCCGATCCGGCCAGCGAAGTCGCGGCGAGCGACCCTACGCCCGGCCGCGCCGCCGACCACGACGCCGAAGCAGATCCGGCCGACTCGGCCCCGGAGCCCGGCCGTCCGCGCGATCGCGACCAGTCCGGTGGCGGTCCGCTGATCGCGGGCGCGCCGGACGGTGCGACGACCGCTTCGCCGACGGCGAG
>JASHPF010000041.1 GCA_030038295.1 Streptosporangiaceae bacterium | reverse complement strand
GCGGCCCCCTGCGCAGACCGCCGGCCGGAGGCCTGACCGCCCCGGCCCGGCAGGACTCCCGCCCTGCGGCGCAGGCGGGACCACGCGGGCGCTGACCCAGCCGCCAGGCCACCCGGCCCGGCAGCCACCGTCAGCGCCCGCGCACGCATCCCCCGCCACCACCAAGCCGGCCAAGCCAGCTATCGCGGGCGATGCTCGGTGCCTCGGCCGGGGGTGATGAACAAGGCCGAGCCGGGCTCGTGCACGTCTGCGGTGTGCCACACGCCGCGCGGGTTGATCGCGGCCTGGCCGGCGCGCAGCTCGATCAGGTGGAGCTGGCCATCAATCTCCTGAATCAGGGTCTGGCGGCCCGACAGCGCGACGACTAGCTCATCGCCGGCCGGATGGCGCTCCCAGGTTGTCCACGTCGCCTCGGCGGGGCCGATCAGCACCAGGCGCCCCTCGTCGCCGTCGGCCTGGTGATCAGCCTCATACCGGGCCAGCGACGCTGGGCTCCAGGCGAAGTCCGGGAGCGTCTCGGCCCGCGCCCCCAGGCCGAGATGGACATAAATCGCGGACAAGTCAAACCCGGCGACGGCCGGAGAAGAGCCGCGGTCAGCCGTCCCTGTATCCATGCGCTCAGGGTGCCCTCGGGTCCCCGCGGGTGTCTTGGAAACATCGGAACACCCGCGGCTGGGCCTGGCGCCACCCGCCCGGATTGCCGCAGTCGACGCCGATAAAACCGGTGTACGAGCCGCGGCGCCTGAGCCAGACTCTCAGCCATGACCGCCGCTGATGAAAAGCAGACCCTGCACCGGTACCTGCAGAATGCCCGCGAAGTGCTGCTATGGAAACTCGACGGACTCTCCGACTACGACATCAGGCGGCCGATGACGCCGACCGGCACCAACCTGCTGGGGCTGGTCAAGCACTGCGCGGGGGTCGAGTGCGGCTACTTCGGGGGCGTGGTTGGCCGGCCGTTCCCCGGCGAGCACGACCTGGACTGGCCCGATGACGACGACGCCGAGCTGAGCGGTCACCTGTATGCGGCCGAGGCGGAATCCCGCGCGCAGGTGACCGACTTTTACCGGCGGGTGTGGGCGCACTCCGACGCCACGATCGAAGCGCTGGCGCTGGATTCGCGCGGCACCGTGCCGTGGTGGCCGGCGGAGCGGAGCAACCCGACGCTGCACACCCTGCTGGTACACACGATCCAGGAGACCGCCAGGCACGCCGGCCATGCGGACATCATCAGGGAATCGATCGACGGTGCTGTCGGGCTGCGCCAGGGTGTCAGCAACATGCCGGCGGATGCGGATGCCGCCGCGTGGAAACGGCACTACGACAAGCTGGAGGGCATAGCCAGGTCCGCTCAGCGGGCGTCGCACTGACGGCGCCCACGGGCGATACGGGCGCTCGGGCGGCGTGCCGTCAGGTCAGCGCAGGCCGTCCCACAGCCGGCGTTCGCCGGCGCGCGGATCATGGACGACGTCGCTGTGCGTGTCGAACAGCATGGTCGCCCGGTCGGCGGCTTCGTAGCGGGGCCAGCCAGGGACGCCCGAGGTCGCGAAGCGCACCCAGGCCAGGTGCACGTCCTCGGCCACGCCTTGCGGGGGCGCCGATCCGACCATCGGCGCGGCTCCCTCGGAGCGCAGGGTGTCAAAGGCGAACGGGATCTCCACGTAATGGCAGGCGCCCAGCTGGCCGCCGAGGACCGGCGACTTCCAGCCGAACTCGTAGACCCAGGTCGGCGATTCACCGCGTGCCTCGGCGACCCGGATCGCCGGGATCCAGAAGAACCAGTCGGTGACCACGGCCGCGTAGACGTCACCCGCGGAAGCACCAGGGCGGTTCGATCGATAGATCTGCAGCGCGGCGTCGCCGAGCCCGTGCGCGGCCGCTGTCGCCTGCAGCAGGCCGTCATCGATGTGCGCAAGCACGCCGGGCGGCACCACGAAGAACCGCCACTCATCGGTGTTGCTGCCGATGAGGACGTCGACGTCGCGTCCCGCCCCCTGCCGGATGGCGTCCAGCGGGACCGCGGGCACGATATCGCCGTCCACGACCGGCTCGAACACCATCAGGTTCGCGGCTATCTCTCCCCATCGGGACGGATCGGGGTTGGTCTGGAGGTCGAGGCCGACGGCGGTCTGCGCCGCAAGCAGGCGCTGGATCGGGATGGCGGCGATGGCCTCGCGCGTCGCCGGCACGCCGAGTTTCTGGGCAACATAGCCGCCGACCCGAGTGGCCGTGGCGGGCGACAGGACGTGCTGCCCGGCGCCGCTCTCGGCGATGACGCGCCGGAATAGTCCTGCGGCGCGGGGCATCGACAACAGCGTGGTCACGCTCATCGCGCCGGCCGACTCGCCCGCGATCGTGACCCTGGCGGGATCGCCGCCGAAGCGGGCGATGTTGTCGACAACCCACTCGAGCGCGGCGACCTGATCGAGCAGGCCGATGTTGGCAACCCCGTCGGGCAGGAAGAGGAAGCCGTCCGCGCCGAGCCGGTAGTTGATGGTCACGCACACGACGCCGTGGCGCGCGAACGCGGTGCCGTCGTACTGGGGTACCGCGCCCGACCCGTTGGTGAAGGAGCCGCCGTGGATCCACACCAGCACCGGCAGCCCGGCCCCGCCCAGCTCCGGTGTCCAGACGTTCAGGTTCAGGCAGTCCTCGCCCGGAATCGCCGGCTCGGCGAGCAGCGTGTCGAAGGGTGGCGCATACGGGTTCTTCGGGGCGGTCGGCCCGTACCGGGTGCAGTCGCGCACGCCAGCCCACGCTGGTGGTGGCTCGGGCGGGCGCATTCGTCTCGGGCCGAACGGAGGAGCAGCGTACGGAATGCCCTTGAAGGCGTGCACGCCGTCCGCATACGTGCCAGAGACGGTTCCCTGCCTGGTCTCAGCCGTGCTCATGGCTGTGCTTCCTCTCCGGCCGCCGGGGTTTGCGCCAGTGCCGTCCGGGTAACGCGCGTCCATGGCGCGAGGCGGCGAGATCACTCAGCCGGCGAACAAGGATGCGGTGGGAACATGATGCCCGGCAACGCACTAGAAGAACTGCTCGTGTCCTCTGAGGTGCAAACGGCACGCGATCGCCTGGAGGACTATGACGCGGCCGAGGCCGCTGCGGAGGCCGAGCCGCACGGTCAGCAGGAGCTTGACGATCTGCGTGCGGCGCTCGTGGAGATGCCGGGTGCGGTGCGGATGCTGCTCGAGGCGATCGACCGGGCGGGAGCCAGCGCGGGACAGCCGCAGTACGATCCCGGCGACCAGGCGAGTTTCCCCGGCACAGCCGGGGCACCGGAATAGTCATGAGCCCGGCTAGTCGGCCGGAATGACGCGCGCGCCGGGGGGCGCCCGGTCGCCCCGGATGCACTCTGGGTCGCCGGTCAGAGCGCCGCGACGATGTCGAGCAGTTCCGCTTCGGACTTCGACAGGTCGATTGGATCGCCGTAGGGCTGCGGCCAGTCCCTGCCGGTATGCCAGTAGACCTCGACCACGTTCTGTTCCGGGTCACGGAAATAGCAACCGATGGCGTTGCCGTGATTCACGACCATCTCGACGGGGTAGCCGCGCTCGACGATCTGGGCGTAGAAGGTCCTGAGGTCGGCGAGCGAGCCCACCGTGAACGAGATCTGCTGCGGATCGCTGTTATGGTCCGCGGATCGCACCATCGCGAACTCGTGGTGCTCGACCTCCGGGTTCGCGCTGAGGAAGACGATCCAGTCGTCCGGCCCGCGGTCGGTGACGGACATGCCGAGGAAGCCCGAGTAGAAGTCGATCATCCGCTGTGGATCGCGTACGTAGATCCCGACGTGGCCGAGACCGGTTACCTTCGGCATGCCTAGTTCCTCCGCTTAGTGCTAGCGCTCGCCGTCCGGCGCGTACTTTCCGGTGAGCTGTGGAGTCGTGCCCGCCTTTCCCTGCGCCTGGCGGTCGTGGCGGGTCTCTCGCTTCCAGGTCCGCTTCAGGTCGTCGCGGATGCTGATCTGGAGCCACCCGAGACCTTCGACCTCGAGCGCGATCTCGTCGCCGTCCATGAAGGGGTTCAAGCCGCCGTGATTCGTCCCGGTGGCGATCAGGTCGCCCGGCTCGATCGTGTGCACGGAGGAGATGAACTCGACGCACCGCGGAATCGGATGCGCCATATCGCTCGTGCTGAAATCCTGCATGAGCTCGCCGTTGTTCCAGAGCCGGACGGCGAGGTGCTGCGGGTCGGGAATCTCGTCTTTCGTAACAAGGAACGGGCCGATCGGGCAGAACGTATCCCGTGACTTCATCGGATAAAAGACGTTGGTGCCCGGCAGCCCGCGGGCCGACCCATCGATGAGATTGGTGTAGCCGAACACGTAATCCATCGCCGCTGCCAGCGGCACATCCTTCCCGCGCCTGCCGATCACGAGCGCGAGCTCGGCCTCGCCCTCGAAGATGGTCGCCGGCACATCCGGGAGGACCATGGTGTCGCCGGGGCCGATGATGGCGTTCGGCGTCTTGTGAAACGCGCTGATCGGCGGGAGCGCGCTCAGCGGCCCACCTTCCAGGTAGTTCACCGCCATGCAGTCGATGGTCACCGGCCGCGGCACGGGCGGGCGCATCGCAACGGCCGGCAGCGGCACGCCGTGTCCGTGGTCCGCCGCCGAGTCAAGCCTGGGTCGCCACTCGTCCCAGTCCTCGATCACGGCGCGCAGCACGTCGTGCGGATGAGCCCGTGGAATCTCGGCGGTGACCGCGGAGACGTCGAAGATCTGGTCGTCCCGCACGACGCCAAGGCGGAATTCGTCAAAGAACGCTAGCTTCACGCGGTGCTCTCTTTGCGATCGGGAGTCTCAGCAGTCGAGCCAGCCTGGCGGCACACCGGTGCGCCAGCTGAGAAAAGGCTCACTCCTTCGAAGCGGACGTGTCAATGCCGGTGATGTCGGCCGCGCGCCGGGCGTTCAGCACTCGGTCGGGCGTGATGCCCGCGCGCTCGGCTCGCTCACAGCCGTTGTCGAGCCAGTCGAGCTGGCCCGGCGCGTGGGCGTCGGTATCGATGGCGAACCGGCAGCCCGCCTCGGCCGCCTGCCGCAGCAGGCCATCCGGCGGATCCTGGCGCTCGGGCCGGCAGTTGATCTCGACCGCCACGTCGTGCGCTCGGCAGGCCGCGAACACGGACTCGGCGTCGAACTGCGACTCCGGGCGGCTCCTGGCCCGCATGCTCATCCGGCCGGTGCAGTGTCCGAGCACGTCGACGCGCGGATTCGCGATGGCGGCCAGCATCCGCTCGGTCATCGGCTCGGCCGGCATGCGGAGCTTCGAGTGCACGCTGGCCACGACGACGTCAAGCTGCGCGAGCAAGTCCTCGCGCTGATCGAGGCTGCCGTCTTCGAGGATGTCGACCTCGATTCCGCTGAGGATACGGAACGGCGCCAGCTCGGTGTTCAGCTTGTCGATGAGCGCGAGCTGCGCCTCGAGTCGCTCGACCGACAGCCCGTTGGCCACCGTCAGGCGCGGCGAGTGATCGGTCAGCGCGATCCACTCGTGCCCGAGGGCCTGCGCAGCCTCGGCCATCTCCAGCGGCGGGCTGCCGCCGTCGGACCAGTCCGAGTGCGTGTGGCAGTCGCCGCGCAGCGCGGACCGCAGCACGGTCCGCGGCGGCGGCTCGTAGGCGGCCTCGAGCCGGACCAGGTAATCCGGCCGCTCGCCGGCCGCGGCCTGAGCGACCGCAGTCGCCGTCGCTGGCCCGACACCGCGCAGGTCCTGCAGCGTGCCGTCGGCGATCCGCTTGGCCAGCTCGTCGGCGGGCAGTTCCGCCAGCACGGCCGCGGCCCGGCGGAACGCCTGCACCCGGTAGGTCGGGGCGCCGGAACGCTCCAGCTCGAAGGCGATCCGCCGCAGCGCGCGGTCCGGATCCATCCGCTGGGTCAGAGCAGGCTGTCGACCCTGTGCACCTCGCCGCACGGTACGTCCAGCGCCGCGTGGTGGTTTCGGATCGCTTCCTCGTCCGGGCCCTCGAGCAGGCAGTACACCTTGCCGTCGGCGTTGTGGTAGAGCTCAAGCTGCCGGACCCCGAACTGATCCGTCGCGCCGTCCTTCGTCGCCTGCGTGATGCTCTCGATCGCCTCGGCCGGAAGCCTGAGGTCGTCGTGATAGTCCATGAACTTCGCCATGTTGCCCTCCCCAGCTATCCACGCAACTGTCCAGGATGACGCGGCTGCTGTCTACCCCAGGGCGAGGCGGGCGGCGCTGACGTCGTCGCGGCCGTGACCGGCCTGGACCGCTGCTCGCCACTGGCGGGAGAGCGCGGCGAGGAGCGGCGGCGCCTCTCCGCCGGCCGCCTCGATCGCCAGGTCGACGTCCTTGAGCGCCCACTGCAGCGGGAACTCGGGGCTATAGTCGCCGCGCTCCATCTTGTGCAGCTTGGCGTCGGCGATCGGGGCGTCGAGCGGCCCGCCCTCGATGACGTCATCGAGCTTTGCCGGGTCGATGCCCAGCCGGTCGACCAGCTCGAGCGCCTCGGCGACGCCCTCGATCAGCACGGACATGTAGGCGTTGACGGCCAGTTTCATCCGGCTGCCGGCGCCGGCGTCGCCCAGCCAGACCGTCTTGCGGCCGAGCACGTCGAATACCGGAGTCAGGACGGGCACCGCAGCGGTTGGCCCGGAGGCCAGGATCAGCAGCTCGCCATGTTCCGCCGGGCCCTTGCTGCCCGACACCGGGGCATCGACGAACAGCACGTCCGGACGAGACTGGGCAAGCCGGCGGGAGATGTCGCCGGTGGCGGTTACCCCGATAGTGCCCATCTGCGCCCAGACGGCTCCGTCGGCGAACGCATCGGCCGTCCCGTCGAACAAGACGGCGGAGACGGCGGCGGCGTCGGGCAGCATCGTGATGACGACGTCCGCCCCGGTGATGGCCTCGGCGGCGGAGGCTGCCGCCCGTGCCCCGGCATCGGCTAGCGGCACGGTCGCTGCGGCGGTCCGGTCCCACACCGTCGTATTCAGCCCAGCACGGGCGAGGTTGCGGGCCATCGCCGACCCCATGATCCCGATGCCGAGTACGGCTACGCGGACCGGTCCGCGGCCTGTTGCGTTGCTCATGTGCTCACACCACCAGCGTTCTGGAAACGGCCTGTGCCTGCGCCTGGCATACCCCGGGCTACCACAGCTCAGTCGGCCCGGCCGGCCTGTACCGGCCAGGCCCGGCGCCGGCCCGGCAGGGGCGCCGGCCCGGCCCGCAGGACGATTACGGAGAGTATCCAGTCCCCGTTCAGGTTTACTCTGTGTGCTGGATCGGGTGAGGCGCCACCAGCGCCGCTAAACCGAACATTGTCGGCAAAGCCCTCGACATAGCAGAAATGAGTCATCGGACGTGCTCTCTGACACCCCGCCCGCCGCCCACGCCGCCACCAGCTCGGACCTCGAGCTACCCCGACCAGGTCGGCTCGTGCTGTCCGCGATCATGAGCCTGGCTGAGTCCTTCGGCCTGCCGGTCGCCGGATACCTCGGCGGTGCCGCCCTGGCCGGGCGTACGAGCGGCATGATCGCGGCGACGGCCGTGGTCTGGCTGACGGCAGCGGTTCGGAGGGTGACGTCGCGGGCAGTCCCTGGCCTGCTGACGATCTCGGCGCTCGTGCTCACCCTGCAGACGATCCTGGTGATCGCCACCGGCAGCGAGCTGTTCTTCCTGCTGCAGTTCCCGCTGGCCAACCTTGCCCTGTGCGTGCTGTTCGCGCGGACCGCGCCGACGCACCGGCCGCTGGTGGCCCAGCTGGCCGCCGAGGTAGTGGCGTTGCGCCAGCCGACTGGCCGGCAGCCCGGCCTGGACAGGTTCTTCCGCCAGGCGACGTGGCTCTGGGCCGGGATCTTCGCCGCCTCGACCGTGGGCATGGGAATTCTTCTGGCGACCGAGTCGGCCGGTGCGTTCCTGCTGTTCACCACCGCCGCCACCGTCGGCGGTGTAGCCGCTGGCACGGCCGCGTCGGCACTGTGGTTTGTCCGGGCGATGCGCCAATCCGGCCTCCGCGTTCGATTCGGGGCGCCCGCCTGACTCGTAAGCTCATGGCGTGCAGGCGTTCGAGTCCGTGTCGACGTGGCGGCAGCCGGCTCCGCCGTCGGCGTCCCGAGCTCGCACCGAGCTGATCACCGGCGTTGCGCGGCGGATCGCGGACCTTGGCCCCCGCAGGCTGCGGGTCGCAGTCGATGGCCTGACCGGTGCGGGAAAGACGAGCTTCGGGCATGAGCTGGCGGCTGCGCTGCGGGATCTCGGCCGCCCGACCATGCGCGCCTCGCTCGATGACTTCAAGCACCCGTGGCGGCACGCGCGCGAGCACGGCTACGACCGGCTCAGCGGCGAAGGGTATTACCGCAACGCCTACGATTTCGACTCCGCGCGAGACCTGCTGCTGCGTCCCGCGGGAGCCGCCGGGACCGGGAATGTCGCACTGTGCGGGCACGATCCGCTGACCGGCGAGGACCATCGGGGCACGACGATCAGCGCGCCGTCGGACGCGGTTCTCATCGTGGATTCGGTCTTCGCCTTCCGGCCGGAGTACAACTGCCACTGGGAGTACCGGATCTGGCTCGAGGTAGCTGCCGAGGTTGCGGTGCAGCGCGGGGTCAGCCGCGACACGGCTGCCGAAGGCGCCGAGGAAGCAACGCGCGTGCACCGCGACCGCTACGGCGTAGCGGTGGGAATCTACGTCGCCGAAGTCAACCCGCGTGCCCTCGCCGACGTCATCATCGACAACACGGACTTCGGCCGCCCGCGGCTGCTTGCCGACCACCGGGTACGGCCAGGTCACGCAACCGCTACGTGATCGGAACGGTCACCGGATTGCAGCTCGGGTGGCTCGGCACGACGGTGGCGTGGGTCGGCTCCGGTCCGCCGGCGACGATCACGCAGACGCGCTCGGGCCCGGCTACGGGGTACACGCGGCCGTCGCGGAGGATGAACTCGTACGGCGGGTCGGGATGGCCGGAGGCCGGGAACCGGTCGAGCGGGATCGACGACCGGGCCCAGATCTCGGCCGCGACGTCGGCCTTGGCGAGCCCGGCGCGAGCCATGGCCGCGGCGTGGCCGGGCGTGACGAGGACGCCGACCGTGCCCTTGCCCATCACGACGTTGGGGTTGCCCAGGTAGGCCAGCGAGTCGGCCAGGATCGTCAGCATCGCGTCGACGTCACCGCGGGGCGTCAGCACGTTCATGGTCCCGGTGGCGCCGAGCACGGTGACGGCGCTCTGGCTCTGGTCCAGGCCCAGGGTCACGCGTAGCGGCTCCCAGGGCGACTCGGCCTCGTTCTCGGCGATGCACATGGTGTACCGGCCCGGCTGCCCCATGATCGACTTCGACACCTCGCCGGGGCGGGCGCCGCCGACGTTCGCGATCAGCAGCCGAAGCGCGCGCCCGATGCTGGCGTTCGCCCGCCAGCCAGGGCCGAGCGCGCCGCGGCCCGCGTTGAGGCCGGCGTCGCCAGCGGCCGGCCCGCTGACGACCGCGAACGGCGTCGATGGTCCGGTCGTGGTGGCGATGCCGTGCAGGTTGAACTCGGGCACGCACACGGCGCGGACGATGGCGGCGAGCACCGGGAGATGCGCCGGCAGGCAGCCGGCCATGACGGCGTTCGCGGCGAGCGCGCGGTTGGTCACCGGAGCGCCGGACGGCGGCATCGAGGCCACGACGTCATCCGGGTCGCCGAGGACGGCCAGCATCTTCTCGACCCGATGCCCGGTGGGCGGGATCACCGGCAGGCCGTCGGTCCAGCCCAGCCTGTGACAGCGCTCGACGGCGTCCGCCTCGTCCCCGTCCGCGAGGATCGGCTCCGCGAGCACCGCGCGCCCGCCGTCGGCTCCGGCGGCCGACCGCGCGCCGCTCGCCGGCCAGGCGCGCCCGGCGTCGGCCGGTGTCGGCGGCGTCGTGAGCGCCCGGATGACGGCGGGGTAGGCGTCGTCCAGCAGGTGCAGCGCGGTGCCCGCATCGACGGTCTCCGGGTTGGTGCCGATCGTCACCGTGGGCAGCCGGACCCCGGTGCTCTTCGCCAGGGCGTCCACGAGGCTGGTGAACTCGCTGGTGACGACCAGCACGACGGGTATGCCGAGGGATGACAGCACGACGGCGTCGTGGTGACTCCACGCGGTGCACGATCCGCAGTTGGCCAGCCCGACGACGGCGGCGTCGGCCGCTGCCGCGATGAGCCTGAGCTGTTCGGGGTCGGCCGCGGACCCGTTGGGCACCAGGTGCTGCGGCGTCCCGGCGCTGTGCTCCCGATCAGCGAGGAGGCTGCCGAGCCGGTCGGCCATCCGGTGCCAGGACGGCCACGCGTTCTTCACGAGCGCGACCTTGCGGCCCGCCAGTGAATCGAGGGGAGCGGCGATCCCCGCGTCCGGCGCCTGCGGCCGCGGCGCCGAAGTGGGATCGACCAGGGCGGCTGGTGTCATTCGTGGGCGCTCCTTGGTGGGGGCGGGCGAGCCGCGACGGCTGTGCAGCCCCGGGCCGAGTTGCCGGACGAGCCCGTTCCCCTGTCCTTACCCGAACTGTACGTGGCTGCCCTAGTCCGCACCGGATTCCATCGCTGCCCGGTCGAGCAGCTGGTCCCCGGTCGGGATGCTGCCCCGGGACGCGATCGTCTGGGCGCCACCCTCGGGGAGCGCGCCGATCAGCCCGGTCGGCGCGGCCGCCCACGCGCCGGCCCCGATCAGCACCGGGCGCGGGCTCCCGACGATGCCGAGCGCGGCGTACTGCTCCAGCTTGGCGCGCGAGTCGGCGATGTCGAGGTTGCGCATCGTGAGCTGGCCGATCCGGTCGGTCGGCCCGAACGCAGAGTCCTCGGTCCGTTCCATGGACAGCTTGTCGGGGTGGTAGCTAAACGCCGGCCCGGCGGTGTTCAGGATCGAGTAGTCGTCGCCGCGGCGCAGCCGCAGGGTGACCTCGCCGGTGATCGCCGCGCCGACCCAGCGCTGCAGCGATTCCCGCAGCATCAGCGCCTGCGGGTCCAGCCAGCGCCCCTCGTACAGGAGCCTGCCGAGCCGGCGGCCCTCGATGTGATAGCTGGCCAGGGTGTCCTCGTTGTGGATCGCGTTGACCAGCCGCTCGTAGCAGGCGTGCAGCAGCGCCATGCCCGGTGCCTCGTAGATGCCGCGGCTCTTGGCCTCGATCACCCGGTTCTCGATCTGATCGGACATGCCCATCCCGTGCCGGCCGCCGATCGCGTTGGCCTCCAGCACCAGGTCGACGGCGGAGGCGAACTGTTTGCCGTTGATGGTCACCGGCCTGCCCTGCTCGAAGCCGACCGCGACCTCCTCGGCCGCGATCTCGACCGCGGGGTCCCAGAACCGCACTCCCATGATCGGCTCCACGATCTCGAGCCCGACGTCGAGCTGTTCCAGCGCCTTGGCCTCGTGGGTCGCGCCCCAGATGTTCGCGTCGGTGGAGTAGGCCTTCTCCGCGCTGTGCCGGTACGGCAGGCCGCGGGCGAGCAGCCAGCCGGACATCTCCGAGCGGCCGCCGAGCTCGCTGACAAAAGCCGCGTCCAGCCACGGCTTGTAGATGCGCAGCGACGGGTTGGCGAGCAGGCCGTAGCGGTAGAACCGCTCGATGTCGTTTCCCTTGAAGGTGGAGCCGTCGCCCCAGATCAGCACGTCGTCCTCGAGCATCGCGCGCACCAGGAGGGTGCCGGTGACAGCCCGGCCGAGCGGGGTGGTGTTGAAGTAGGTGCGCCCGCCGGTCCGGATGTGGAACGCCCCGCAGGCCAGCGCCGCGAGCCCCTCCTCCACGAGCGCGGCCCGACAGTCGACGAGCCGGGCGATGTCCGCGCCGTAGGCGCTGGCGCGGCCTGGCACCGATTCGATATCGGGCTCGTCGTACTGCCCGATATCGGCGGTGTACGTGCACGGAACCGCGCCGTTTTCCCGCATCCACGCGACCGCGACCGACGTGTCGAGACCGCCGGAGAAGGCGATCCCCACGCGTTCGCCGACGGGGAGGGAGGTGAGGACCTTAGACACGAACAGAATTATATGCACACTACTGCATAATCATGCAGTAGTCTCACGGGACTTTGCCCGGCACGGTGGCGATAACCCCCTAGGCAGGCCGTTGCGTACCGCGTTGGATTGGTCAAAGGAGGCACCCCCATGACAGTCGACGTGCTCGCAGGACCAGTCCGCAACCCACGCAACCTTTCCGCCGGCGTCGTCGGGAGCATCCACGACGATGGGACGGCCACCGCGCTCGGCTTCCGCGGCGGGACCGTAGCCGGCAGCATCCACATGGATCAGTTCCCGCCGCTCGCGCTGCGCGCCTTCGGCGACGGCTGGTTCACCGATGGCAGCCTGTCGCTGTACTTCCGCTACGCGACCACCGACGGCGAGCCCGTCCGCGCCTTCGTCGAGGCACCGCCCCGGTCGCGGGACGTCCAGACCCGCGCGTGGGCGACCACGACCGGCGACGTCCTCGTCGCCGAGGGAACGGCAGGCCGCGGGAACCCGGCTGAGCCGTCTGCGCTGCGGTCGCGCGATCTGCGTCCGGTCGACCCAGCGCAGTTGCGCATCCTGGCTGGCCTGCGACCCGGCGCGGTGCTCGGCGACGTGATGATGGCGCCGGACGGCGAACGACAGCAGCGGCGCATCGGCGCGGGTGCCATGACCGAGCCGCTCGACTGGTACACCGGGCCATCACCGTGGGGTGGTCCGATCGCCGCCCCGTCGACCGTCGTGGACCTGCTCTACCGGCGCCTGCTCGACGACGCGCGGGAATCAATGGGCGACCACGTCGGGCTGTTCGGCGCGATCGAGATCCGGTTCAGGTCCGGCCCGGTCTTCACCGACCGGCGTTACCGCGTCACCGGTGAGGTGGTCGCGCTCAGCCAGACGCCGAAGACCGAGGTGCTGTGGTTCGACAGCAGGGCCCTGGACGCCGACGGCACGCTCGTCGCCGAGATGCGGATGATGTTGCGCCAGCTCAAGCAGTCATCGCCGCGATATCAGGCCGACTCGGTGAGCCGGTAGCGCCCGCCGTCGGCGGCCTGCCTCAGGCGGAGGTCGGCGGGGCCGACTCGGCGGCCGCGTCCGCGGCGCCGGCGGCCAGGTGCGCCCGGGTGCGCAGGTGTGCGGCGACGGCGGCCAGGGCCGCGACGACCAGGACGATCACGCCGATCACCGCGGCCGCCGCGTTGGACTTCGGCACCCACGGCGCATTCACCACCGAGTCCAGTGACCAGCTGCCGGGTCCGGTGAACCCGAGTACCACCGCGAAAGCCCCGAGCACGAACGGATACTCACCACCGCCCGCGACGTTCCACACCGTGCCCTTCGACAACGTCGAGGCTCCGCCGGCGACGGCCATCGTCCCGGCGAGGATCGCCGCACCGAGAGGCGTGGCCAGGCCGATGGCGATGAGGAGCGAGCCGGTCAGTTCGCAGGCCGCTGCGAGCTTGACCATCTGCCGGCCAGGGCGCTGGCCGAGGCTCTCGAAGATCGGCGCCATCCGGTCCAGCCCTAGACCGGAGAACCAGCCGAGCGTCTTCTGGGTGGCGTGCATGTACAAGATCGCGGCGAGCACAAGGCGCAACAGCAGCAGCCCGAGGTCCATGTCCCTGTCTTCCTTCGGCCACATCCGGTGAGCACGATGCTGGCACAGGTCGGCGGTCGGCAGGGCGCCAGGTGATCGGACCTGAGCTAGCTTCGGTAGGGTAGGGGCCCGCCGGGGAAGACGTCCAGCGCGAGACCGGACGCCTGGGCCGCCGTACCGGCGACCGCAGGAGGCGCGCCATGGCTTCGCAGCACGTTGAGACCCCAGCCCAGCCACCGGAATCGTTCGACGCCGACGCCGCGTCGACCGCGTACCGCAGCGCGCTGCACGTCATCGCAGCGGTCGAGCCCGGCATCGCCGCGGCGATCCGCAGCGAGCTGGCCGATCAGCGGGCCACCCTCAAGCTCATCGCCAGCGAGAACTACGCCTCGCCTGCGGTCTTGCTCACGATGGGCACGTGGCTATCGGACAAGTACGCCGAGGGCACCATCGGCCGCCGGATGTACGCGGGCTGCCAGAACATCGACACCGTCGAGCAGATCGCGGCCGACCACGCGAGGGCGCTGTTCGCCGCGCCGCACGCCTACGTCCAGCCGCACTCGGGCATCGACGCGAACCTCGTGGCCTTCTGGGCGATCCTGGCGCACCGGGTGGAGGCGCCCGCGCTGGCGAGCCTCGGCGCCGGGCACGTCAACGACCTGACCGACGAGGACTGGGAGGCACTCCGGCAGCAGCTCGGCAACCAGCGCGCGCTCGGCATGTCGCTGGACGCCGGCGGTCACCTGACCCACGGGTTCCGGCCCAACATCAGCGGCAAGATGTTCCACCAGGCGTCGTACGGCACCGACCCGCGCACCGAGCTGCTTGACTACGGAGCGCTGCGCGCGCAGGCGCGCGAGTTCCGGCCGCTCATCCTGATCGCCGGGTACTCGGCCTATCCGCGCAAGATCAACTTTGCGGTCATGCGGGAGATCGCCGACGAGGTCGGCGCCACGCTCATGGTGGACATGGCGCACTTCGCCGGGCTGGTCGCGGGCAGGGTGTTCACCGGTGACTTCGACCCGGTGCCGTTCGCCCACGTCACGACCACGACCACGCACAAGTCGCTGCGCGGCCCGCGGGGCGGCGTGGTGCTGTGCCAGCCCGAGTACGCGGACGCGGTCGACCGCGGCTGCCCGCTGGTGCTGGGCGGACCGCTCGGGCATGTCATCGCCGCGAAAGCCGTCGCGCTCGCCGAGGCCCGCCAGCCGTCCTTCCGGCAGTATGCGCAGCAGGTCGCCGACAACGCCACCGCGCTGGCGACCGGGCTGCTGTCCAGGGGCGCCCGCCTCGTCACCGGCGGCACGGAGAACCACCTCGTGCTGCTGGACGTCAGCCCGTTCGGGCTGACCGGCCGCCAAGCCGAGTCAGCGCTGCTCGACTCCGGCATCGTGACCAACCGCAACGCGATCCCGCGCGACCCGAACGGGGCCTGGTACACCTCCGGCGTGCGGCTCGGCACCCCGGCGCTCACCTCGCGCGGCTTTGACACCGACGACCTCGACCGGGTGGCCGAGCTCATCGTCGGCGTGCTGTCGGCCACCAGCCCCGCCGCCGCCCCGTCCGGTGGCGCGTCCAAGGCCAGGTACTTGATCGCCGACGGCGTGGCGGAGCGGACCCGCGCGGCGGCCGGCGAGCTGCTCGCCCACCATCCGCTGTATCCCGGTCTCGACCTGGGCTGATGCCCCGCCGCTTCAGCGGCCGGTGAACGCTGGCGGCCGCTTCTCCGCGAACGCGCGCTGGCCCTCCCGGTAGTCCTCGGACCGGAAGCACGCCTCGACCATGTCCTCGACCCTGGCCAGGTCGCGCACCTCAGGCGCCCGGCCGGCCTCGTGGATCGCGGCCTTAGCCGCCGCGACCGTCAGCGGCGCGTTCTGGGCAATGCCGCCCGCCAGCGTCATGACCTGATCGCGGAGCTCGGCGGCGGGCACGACGCGGTTGACGAGGCCCATCTGCAGGGCCTCGGGCGCCGAGAACCGCCGCGCGGAGAACAGGATCTCGGCGGTCCAGGCCGGGCCGACGAGTCCCATCAGCGTGGTGACGCCGGAAAAGCCGTAGCCGAGGCCGAGCCGGGCCGCGGGAACGCCGAACTGGCTGTCGTTGCTGGCGATCCTGATGTCTGCCTGGAGCGCGGTCAGCAGGCCGCCGCCCATGCAGAAGCCGCGGATCATGGCGATCACCGGCTTGCCGAGGCCGCTCCACGCGGCCGCCAGCGCCGCCTGGCCGCGGTCGTAGTCCGCCCGCGCGGTGGGCGTCGTACGCAGCTCGCCGAACTCGGAGATGTCGGCACCCGACGCGAAGGCCTTGTCGCCGGCCCCGGTGACCACCACCACCCGGACCTCCGAATCGGCCTGCAGCGCCGCCAGCGAGCCCGGCAGCGCGGCCCGGATCTCGCGGGACAAGGCGTTGTGCTTGGCCGGGTTGTTGAAGGTCACGACGGCGACAGCACCCGTCACCTCGACAAGGAGCAGGTCGGTGCCCGTCTCGTGCCGCGCGCGGGAGTTCGATGACGTCATGCGGGTCCTTTCTCCGCTCAGGGTCCAGCCTGTCCGGCAGCTTCAGATCACGCCGTCCGCACGGAGCCGGTCGATCTCCGCGGGCTGAAAGCCCAGCTCGCCGAGAACCTCCCCGGTGTGCGCGCCGATCTCCGGACTCGGCGCGCGCACAGTCGGCGGCGTGTCGGTCATCCGCACCGCGTTGCGGACGATGTCCAGCGTGCCGAGCGTCGGGTGCTCCACGGCCTGGGTCATGGCGAGGTGCTCGACCTGGGGGTCGGCGAACACTTCGTCCATCCGGTACACCGGGCCGCATGGCACCCCGGCCGCGTTCAGCGTATCGACCCACTCCGCTGTGCTCCGGGTCCGCAGCCGCTCGCCGATGAGCGCGTTCAGCTCGGCGCGGTTTGCTGACCGCCGGGGCAGGGAGTCGAAACGCGGGTCGGCCGGGATCCACGGCAGGCCGACCACCTCGCAGAGGCTCGCCAGCAGCCGTCCGTCCGCGCCGCCGATGTTGACGTAGCCGTCCGCGGTGGCGAAGCAGCCCATCGGCACGCTCATCGGGTGATGGTTCCCGGCCGGCGCGGGTACCTCGTGGCCGATGGTCCACCGGGCCGCCTGGAAGTCCATCATCGCGATCATCGATTCCAGCAGCGATGTCTGCACCCAGCGCCCGCTGCCGGTCCGCTCCCGGTCGTGCAGAGCGACCAGCACGCCGATGGCGAGGTAGAGGCCGGCGGCCAGGTCAGACACCGGAATGCCGGCCCGCGTCGGCTCGCTGCCCGGCAGTCCGGTGACGCTCATGAGGCCGCCCATGCCCTGCGCGATCTGGTCGACGCCGCCGCGGTCGGCGTACGGGCCGTCCTGACCGAAGCCGGAGATCGACCCGTAGATCAGCCGCGGGTTCCGCGCGTGCACGGTCTCGTAGTCGAAGCCGAGCCGGTGCTTGACCGGCGGGCGCATGTTCTCGATCAGCACGTCGCTGCCGTCGACCAGGCGCATGAGCACCTCGCGCGCGCCGGGTGCCTTGAGGTTGAGCGCCAGCGACCGCTTGTTCCTGTGCAGGTGCTGGAAGTCCGGGCCGTGCCGGCTGCCGACCAAGCCGGGCGCGTCCGGGCTGGCGGGTGGCTCGATCCGGATCACGTCGGCGCCCCAGTCGGCGAGCTGACGGACGCACGTCGGACCCGCCCTGGCAACGGTGAGGTCGATGACGCGGATGTCGTCAAGCGGAAGTTTCGTAGTCACGCCGCACCGCCCGTTACCCGCCCCGATGACCGTCTCGCTCCTATCATCACCCGATGGCGCGGCCCTTCGACAGGCGGTCGCCCGTCCGCGGCGCGCCGGCCCGCTTGCGCCAGGCGGAAGGGCGTTAGCCGGCTGGCGGCGTGCGGGCGATCATGGGGCACATGGCGAAGCTGGACCTGCAGGCCGTGCCGCTCGCGGCCGAGCACAACGCGGCGATCCCCATGCGCGATGGCACGCTGCTGCGGGCGGACACCTATCGGCCGGCCCGCGGTGGCCCGTTCCCCACCCTGCTCATCCGGACTCCGTACGGCGAGCCCGCCATCCGCACCGCCCCGGTGCTGCCCGCGCTCGACGCGGGGTTTGCCGTGGTACTGCAGTACTGCCGTGGCACCGGCACCTCGGACGGGGACTTCACCCCGTTCGAGAGCGAGGCCGAGGACGGCGTGGACTGCATCGAGTGGTGCGCGCGGCAGGAGTGGTGCGACGGCAGGGTCGGGATGTGGGGGTCGTCGTATGTCGGCATGGTCCAGCTCGCCGCGGCCGTGCACGCGCCGGCGGCGCTGAAGTGCCTGGTGCCCATCGTCACCCCGGCTGACTACTACGGCGGCCTGGCGTACCGTCAGGGCGCCTTCCAGCTCGGCCAGCTGCTCGGCTGGTACACCATGAAGTCGGCGCAGACCGTGGGCTACCGCGCCATGGCGGGTGAGGACGTCAGCGCTGACGGGGCCGCGCTGCTGGCGCACGCGGCCAGCCTGCCCGCCGAATACCGGCAGCTGCCCGCCAGGGACATGCCCGCGGTCAGCCGCATCCTGCCCGGCTGGCAGCGCTGGCTCGACCACGAGACGCTCGACGGGTACTGGCGCGAGCTGTCGTACGCCGCCAGGCGGGATCGGATCACCACGCCCGCGCTGCACGTGGGCGGGTGGTTCGACCTCTTCCTCGGCGGCACCCTGGACAACTACCGAACGCTGCGCCGGCACGCGGCGACCGAGCACGCGCGGCGCCACCAGGCCCTCATCGTCGGTCCGTGGACGCACGCCGACCAGACCGGGCTGGCTGGCGAGCTCCACTTCGGCGCGCTCGCGTCGGCGCAGGCGATCGGGCTCGAACAGCAGCAGGTCGGATTCCTCCGCACGTTCATCGACGATCAGGAGAGGGAACGGGGCAGCTTGCGCGTCAAGCTGTTCGTCATGGGCGCCAACGTGTGGCGCGACGAGGACGACTGGCCGCTGGCTCGGACCGAGTGGACGCGGTGGTACCTGCACCCCGGCGGCACGCTGTCGACAGCGGAGCCCGAGGTCGGCGCCGGCACGTCCCGGTTCACCTACGACCCGGCTGACCCGGTGCCTACCGTCGGCGGGCCGGTCCTCCTGCCGCCCGGGCCAGACGGCGATGTCAGCTGGCTGGGCGGGACGCGGGACCAGCGAGGGATCGAGGCGCGACCAGACGTGCTGTCCTTCACCAGCGCGGTGCTGGCCGAGGACCTCGAGGTCACCGGTCCGCTCACGGTGACGCTACACGCGGCGACTTCGGCGGCCGACACCGACTTCACCGCCAGGCTCGTCGACGTATGGCCGGACGGGCGCGCGATGGGCGTGGCCGACGGGATCGTGCGGGCCCGCTACCGGGATGGCACCGGACAGCCCGCGCCGATCACGCCGGGCGCGGTTTACGAGTACCTGATCGACCTCATCGCGACGAGCCAGGTGTTCAACGCGGGTCACCGGGTACGGGTCGACGTCGCCAGCTCGAACTTCCCGTGCTTTGACCGCAATCCCGGCAACGGCGCGGTCGCGGCGACGGCCACCGAGCGCGACTTCGTGGTGGCCCACCAGACCATCTGCCACGACGCCGAGCACCCGTCGTACATCACGCTGCCGATCATCCCGCCCGGGCAAGCCGCGGCCAACACGGCGGCGGTGCTGGATGCCTGAGGCTAGCGCGGGCGGCCTGCGGATCTGCTACGAGACCGAGGGTGACCCGGCGGGACCGCCGGTGCTGCTGGTCGCGGGCCTCGGCGCGCAGCTGACGTGGTGGCCGCCCGGGCTGCGCGCGGCGCTGGCCGACCGGGGCTTCTTCGTGATCCGCTACGACAACCGGGACGCGGGCAAGTCCGCGTGGCTGGACGAGGCCGGGGAGGTCGACCTGCTGGCGGTGCTGGCCGGGACGGCACGGCCGCCGTACCTGCTGGCGGACCTGGCCGCGGACGGCGTCGCGGTGCTTGACGCGCTCGGCGTCCCGTCGGCGCACGTGCTCGGCGTCTCGATGGGCGGCATGATCGCCCAGGCGATCGCCATCGAGCACCCGGCCCGAGTCCGCACGCTGACCTCGGCCATGTCGACGACCGGTGACCCCGCCGTCGGGCAGCCGCGTCCCGACATCGTCGAGATGCTGCTGAGCCCGCGGCCGGCCGACAGGGCGGCGGCGATCGACCAGGGGGTGGAGCTGTCCAGGGCCATCAGCTCGCCCGCGTTCGGCTTCGACGAGCCGGAGACCAGGGCCAGGACGTCGGCAGAGTATGACCGGGGCAACCATCCGGCGGGCGCCGGCCGCCAGCTCGCGGCGATCCTGGCGTCGGGCGACCGGTCTCGTGCGCTGCGCACGCTCGCCCTGCCGGTGCTGGTGCTGCACGGGGATGCCGACCCGATGGTCGACGTCAGCGGGGGCCGGGCGACCGCTGCGGCGATTCCCGGCGCGCGGCTGTGGGTGGTTCCCGGCCTGGGCCACGACCTCCCGCCAGCGCTGTTCGACGAGATCGCCGACGCGGCCGCGGCGCTCGCGCAGCAAGCCGGTGATGATGCCGCCCCGGTCGGCCCGCCGGCCGCCGACTAGCCAGACCTGTTCCCGGTAGGGTCAGCTGTGGACTATCTCGCCGCTGCCCGCCGGCTGGCGGACGAGGTGCTGTTTCCCGCCGCGCTGTCGACGGATGCCGCCGATGTGGTGCCGCGCGACCTGCTTGACCAGCTCGCGACCGCCGGGCTGTACGGCATCGCGGTGGACGCCGACCTCACAACCACCTGCGCGGTGGTGGAAGCGCTCGCGAGCGGCTGCCTGACGACGACGTTTGTGTGGGTGCAGCATCTCGGACTCGTGCGCTCGCTGGCCGTGGGCAGCGTGCCCGACGTGGCCGCCCGATGGCTCGCGCCGCTGGCAGCGGGCGACATCCGGGCCGGGGTCGGACTCGCGGGCGCCCTGCCGCAGCCGACCCTGCACGCGAGGTCCGACGAGGACGGCTGGCTCGTAGACGGGGTGTCACCGTTCGTCTCCGGCTGGGGGCGCATCGACGTCATCCATCTCGCCGCCAGGACCCCCGACGATCAGATCGTGTGGCTGATCGCCGATGCTGCCGAGGGTCCGGCGCTGCGGGTCGAGCGGCTGCGCCTCGCCGCGCTGAATGCGACCGCCACCGTCCGGATGACCTGCACCGGGCTTCGGGTCAGCGGTGACCGGGTGACCGGACTCCACCCGGCGAGCGGCGGCGTGGCGCCGGAGGCGCTACGGCTGCACGCGGCGCTCGCGCTCGGCGTCACCTCCCGATGTTGCTGGTTGCTCGGGCCGACGTCGCTTGACCGCGAGCTGGCGGAGCTGCGGGCGGAGCTGGACCGCCTCGGGCCGGGGATCCAGGAGGCCCGCGCGGCGGCGGGCGAGCTCGCGATGCGAGCCGCCGCTGCGCTGCTGGGCAGGCGTGGCGGCCAGGCGCTGCTCCGGTCCGATCACGCGCAGCGGCTGATGCGCGAGGCGATGTTCACCCTCGGCTACGCGCTCCGTCCGGCCGCCCGGTCCAGCCTGCTGACCAGGCTGGGTGCCCCCGAGCTTGCGTGAGCTGCCGGTCGGCTACCGGCTGGTCACGGCGGCGGCCGGGAGCGTGGCGACCGGGACGGTAGCGGGCAGCACGTCGGCGACGATGCAGGTGACGTTGTCGGGCGCACCGCCGGCCATCGCCAGCGCGATCAGGTCTGCGGTCGCCTGGTCGGGCTCGGCGACGGTGCGCAGCACCTGGCCGATCGACTCGGCGTCCGCGGCCGCGGCGCGCTACTGCCGGTCGGCCAGCTCCACGGCCCGAGGTGCGACGACGGCTGCCGTGCTCGGCCGCGCGACCGGGTGACGCCGCAGCAGCAGGCACGCAGCGGCGCCGGTGACCAGGAGCACCACAGAGATCGCCAGCGTCGGATGCATCGCGTGCAGGTAGCTCTGTACGAACACGGCGTGGGCCAGCTGCTCGAGCCGGGGCACGAGCGCCGCGGGGACCGTCCGCGGTAGCACGGCGGCCGACTGCCCGCGGCCGACCTGAAGTCCTGCGGATGCCGCCCGGGCAAACCCCGCCACGAACGGACGCCGGACAGGTGCGGGCAGGGCCGCGGCGGCCACCGCGGCGCGCGTCCGCAGCGCCGAGCTGAGCTGCGTCGCGAGCACCGCACCGGTGATCGCGCCGCCGAGCGTGCCGCCCAGCTGCCGCCCGGTGTTGAGCGCGCCGGAGGCGGCGCCGGCCAGCTCGGGCGGCGCGGCCCGCATCGCGGTGGTTGCGACCGGCGCGAAGATGGCGCCCATCCCGAGGCCGGCGACCAGCAGGGCTGGCGCGAACGTGAGCGACGTTGCGTGCGCCGACGCGAGCAGCGTCACGCCGACGATCCCGGCTGCGTACGTGGTCAGGCCCGCCATCAGGACGTACTTGCCGCCAACCCGGTCGGTCAGGCGGCCCGCGAAGGGCGCGACCGCGGTCAGCGCGAGCGTCAGCGGCAGACCGGTCAGCCCGGCGTGGACCGCGGTGAAGCCGAGCACGCTCTGCAGGTTGATCGCGTTGACCAGCAGCATGCTCTGGAGGGCGAACTGGGTGGCCAGGTTCAGCACCACCATGATCGTGAAGGTGCGATTGCGGAGCAGCGCACCCGGCAGCAGCGGCTGCGCGTGCCTGCGCTCCCACACGCAGAACGCCGTCAGCAGCAGCGCGCCGGCGATGATGATCTCGGGGATGGTGATGCCGTGCGCCACGGTGCCCCAGGAGTACCGCTGGCCCTCGATAACGCCGTAGAGCAGCACCGCGAGGCCCGCCGAGCCGAGCAGCACGCCGGGCACGTCGAGCAGGTGCCTCCGGCCCGTGCGGACGTCGGGTACGAAGGCGTAGCTGCCCGCGATGCCCGCCGCGGCGATCGGCAGGTTGACGTAGAAGATCCAGCGCCAGCCGATGTCGGTGGTGATGATGCCGCCGAGTACCGGACCGCTCACCGCCGCCAGCCCGACCATCGACGAGAACACGCCGAACGCCGCGCCCATCCGCTGCCGGGGAAACACCGCCTGGATGATGACCATCGCCTGCGGGGTCATGGCGGCGGCGCCGACGCCCTGCAGCACCCGCGCGCCGATGAGCTCGCCGGGTTGCTGGGCGGCGCCACACAGCGCGGACGAGATCGCGAAGACCGCGAGGCCGATGGTGAACAGCCGACGCGGGCCGAACAGGTCACCGAGCCTGCTGGCCAGGATGAGCAGCGCGGCGAACACCAGCAGGTACCCGTTGACCACCCAGAGCGCCTGGTCCAGCGAGGCGTGCAGCGCCGTGATCATGCTCGGCAGTGCCACGTTGACGATGGTCGAGTCCAGCAGCACCGCGAAGGTGCCCAGGCAGAGTACCGCCAGCGTGATCCAGTGCCGGATCGTCACGGGCTGGTCCGCGCCTGACCCATCCGCGGCGCTCGATTCAGTGTCCGCTGCCGCCATCATGGTCTCCCGTCGTGCCGCTGCCTGGCCTTAGTCTGTTGAAAAGACTCAGTCGCTATCGAGGCTGACACGGTGCCTAAGTCTTGTCAAGCTACTTAGTGCGCTATAGTGGTGACCATGCAGCTCACGAGCCTCGCGGAGTGGAACTGCTCGATCGCCAGGACGCTGGACGTGGTGGGCGAGTGGTGGACGCTGCTGATCCTGCGGGACGCGTTCCGCGGCGTCCGACGGTTCGATGACTTCCAGGCGAGCCTCGGCATGGCCCGCAGCGTGCTCACCGCCCGGCTGCACAAGCTCACCGACGCGGGCGTGCTGGACAAGCGGCAGTACAGCGAGCACCCGCCACGGCATGAGTACGTGCTCACGGAGAAGGGCCGGGCGCTGTTCCCGGTCATCACCGCGCTGCTGCGATGGGGAGACGACTGGGCGCCTGGCTCAGCCGGACCGCCCGTGCAGCTCGTGCACGCCCCGTGTGGCGAGACCATGCACCCGGACCTGACCTGCCCGCGCTGCGGCGGCGAGGTCACCGCGATCAACACCAGGGGCGTGCCGGGCCCCGGGGCGACGGCGCGGCCCTAGGCCGCACCGCGCCGGCGGTCGCTCACCGGCGGTTCCTGGCCCGGCCGCCTACCCGGCTGCGATGTCCAGCTCCGCCAGCACCCGTTGCTGGCCGGCCCGCACCGCCTCGCGCTCCGGACCGGAGGCGGCCAGGCGCACCGACCGGCGGCGGCAGAACCGGCTGACGAGGTCGGCAGCCTGCGAGCTGGACAGCGTGCCCGCCGCGACCTGCCCGGCCAGGAAGCCGCGAGCCCGCGCCGTGTACCGGCGCCTGAGCACGAGGTAGAACACCGCAACCGCGGCCAGATTCACGCTGACCTTTGCCAGCACCGGCACGTACGGGGCGTCGAACAGCGCGTGCATCGCCATCGCCGCGAGCAGGCAGGCGAGGGCCGGAGGGAAACCGCTGCGGCCGCGGCGGACGACATAGCCGACCCCGGCGCCTGCCACCGCCGTCATCGCCCAGTGGGAGCCGAGACCGGTCACTCCGATCCGGTAGCCGGCTGAACTCAGGATGGCGCTGGCGGGGTCGAGGGCGCCGTGGAGCGCGACGGCGTTGAGGCCGTAGGTGACGTTCTCGGCCGCCTGGAAGCCCAGCCCGGTCAGCGCCCCGATGATCATGCCGTCCAGCGGTCCGCGAATCACCTGCGGCGCGGCCAGCACGACCATGACCACGCCACAGACCTTGAGCAGTTCCTCGTTGAGCGGGGCGGACAGGGACGCCGACCAGGTGGCCGCGAATGCCGGGCCCGCGCTCTTGGCCCAGAGTCCGCCCAGCCCCTCGTTCGCGAGCAGCGCGCAGCCAGCCGCGGCGGCCGCGCCCCAGATGATCGCCGCGGCAGACCAGATCAGCGGGGGCGCGTGTACCGGGCGCAGCCGCCGCGCCGCCCAGCCGCCGACGACCACCAGCGGCAGCTCGACCACGATGGCCACCGCGGCGTCGCCAGGAAGCACGGTCAGGTACCGGAGAAACGCAGAGGCCAGCACCACCGCGCCGAACACGCACACGACTCCGGCGGTGATGCGCGCCAGCGTGATGCTGGCAGCTTCGGTCATCGCGCGGCCGCCGGGAAGCGCAGCGACCGGAGGACCGGGAGGCCGACGGCGATCAGGACGGCACTGGAGCTGGACGGCCCTACCATGACCATCTCGATGGCGAACGGCGCATCAGGGGCGGCCACGACCGCGGCCTTACCGCTCCGGCCCGGACCGGACAGATGGGCGAGGAGGCCCCGGCTGCCGTCAGCCACGATGATGGGCCGCGGCCGGCCGGGCGTGAGACCCGGGTAGCTGACCCGCAGCATCTGCCGCATCCCCTCCCACAGCCGGCGCCGGTCGCCGGCCCGGGTCAGTCGCACGTACCGGACCAGGAGTCGCACCGGGCCCCGGCCGAACAAGTAGTACTCGTGCGGGTTGCTGCTCGAGGTCAGCACCGACCAGCCCGGTCCTACGGTGATTCGGCCGGAGCTGGTGGCGGATGGCCCGACGGTGACCGTCGCGCCGGCGATCAGCGGCCGGAGACCGGCCACCGTGGTGCTGATCAGCGGCCAGCCGGCCGTCAGCACCACGATGATGGCGAGCACCGCGAGCAACCAGCGCAGCCGCAGCAAGGCGCCGGGTGCGGCGGGCGGCGTGCTACGAGCCACCGGGGTTGTGCCAGGCGTCGCCGTCCGGCACGAGCGCATCGGCCGCTGCCGGACCCCAGCTGCCGCGCGCGTAGGGCACGACGGGTACGACGTCGCCGAGCACGGGATCGACGACCCGCCACGCCGCCTCGACCGTGTCCTGCCGGGCGAACAGGTAACGGTCCCCGCTCAGCGCCGCGCCGATGAGCCGGTCGTACGGACGCATCAGCTCGCTGGCGGGCTCGCCGGTGTGGGCCAGCTCGCGCAGTTCCGGCGCCAGGTCCGCACCCGGCTTCTTGCCGACGAGCGTGAGCCCCTCCTGGTCGTCGGGATAGACCCGAATCCGTAGCTGGTTCGACCCGGCCGTCACGCCGATCCCGAACACGTCGTGCGGCGGCCTGCGGAACCGGAACACTACCTCGGTCGCCGTCAGCGGCAGGCACTTCCCCGCCCGGATCAGGATCGGCACC
Organism: Streptosporangiaceae bacterium; assembly: GCA_030038295.1. GTDB lineage: Bacteria > Actinomycetota > Actinomycetes > Streptosporangiales > Streptosporangiaceae > JAJYUU01. The sequence continues at coordinate 18,987 of JASHPF010000041.1, read as the reverse complement.
TCGCCCCAGCGCCAGGACTGGGCCGTCAGCCGGACCGCGCAGTACGTCTCCGTAGAGCTGCCGGGCGCGACGCCGGTCACGTCGAGGTAGCCCGCGTACTGGCCGCGGACGGTGGCCTGCGGGCTGAGCGGCTCGAGCGCGCCGATGAACTGCGACTTGTCATCCCGCCACGCGTCCAGGCCGGTGCCGTCCGGCGGCTCGGCCAAGGCCGTGGCCAGCACCTGGAGCAGGTGATTCTGCAGCACATCCCGGATCGCGCCGGTCTTGTCATAGAAGCTGCCGCGGTCCGCCACGTCGAACGACTCGGCCATCGTGATCTGGACGCTGGCCACGTGCTGACGGGTCAGCAGCGGTTCGATGATGGAGTTCGCGAACCGGGCATACAGGAGGTTTTCCACTGGCTCGAGGCCGAGCCAGTGGTCAACCCGGTAGATGGCGTCCTCCGGAAAGTAGCCGTGCATGGTCTGGTTCAGCGCGATCGCGCTGGCCAGGTCGGTACCGAACGGCTTCTCCACCATCACCCGCGCGTTAGCGGCCCGCCCGGCCGCCGCGATGCCCCCCGCGACCCTGGCGAACAGGCTCGGCGGCACCTCGAGGTAGTACAGCACCCGCTCCGCGTCGCCCAGCGCGGCGCTCATGGCCTGATACGTCGCCGGGTCGTCAAGGTCGCCGTCCACGTAGCGCAGCAGGCCGAGCATCGTTCTCGCGGCGGGGCTGGCCGGATCCATGCTGTTGAGCGTCAGCGACGCGGTGGCGTACTGGCGGAACTGGTCGAGGCCCCAGCCGCTCTTGGCGACGGCGACGACGGGGACGCTGAGCACGCCCCGGTCGACGAGGCCGACCAGCGCCGGGAAGGTCTCCAGCTTGGCCAGGTCACCGGTGGCGCCGAAGATGACGAGCGCGTCAACCTGCTGATCGGACATGCGGTGCTCCCTTGACTCGCGTGCTCCCGCGGAAAAGCCTTGCACGCTAGGCTCACCAGCAAATGATCCTGGTGGTGGCCGGCGTGGCCGGCAGCGGCAAGACCACCGTCGGCCAGCAGCTAGCCCGGCGGCTGGGCTGGACTTTCGCCGACGGTGACTCGTTCCACCCAGCCGCGAACGTCGCGAAGATGCGCGCTGGCCTGCCGCTCACCGACGCCGACCGCAAGCCCTGGCTGGCGGCCATCACGTCGTGGATGGACGACATCATCGCCACCGGTCAGTCGGCCGTGCTGGCCTGCTCCGCGCTCAAGCGGAGCTACCGGGACGAGCTGCTCAGCGGTCGCGACGACGCGGTCATGGTATTTCTCATGATCAATCGTGACGAGGACCGGACCCGGATGCTCGGCCGCCGGGGCCACTTCTTCGGTGCGGAGCTCCTGGCGAGCCAGTACGCCACGCTGGAGCTGCCCGAGCCGGACGAGCGCCGGGTATACCCGGTCACGACCGGGGACCAGCCGCCCGGCCAGCTGGCGGCCGGCATCATCACCCGGCTAGGGCTGCGGCCAGGCTGACCAGGGGCCGCTCCGGCACATAGCCCGCTGCGGGTGGCGTCGCCCGGGCGGAGCGCGGGAAACACGCTGGTGGGCAGCGGCAGGCCACGCGGCGCGTGCCGACACGGGGAGGTCTGCCGCTGCTGGCACTGGGCCGGGCAGCGAGGGGCCGCGCGTGGGCATGCCACAATCGGCCCATGCAGCCGCACGGCGCGGCGGGAGCCGCCCGCCCGCACCCTGGCCGGGACTTCGCTGGGACGGTCGGGATCGCGCTGCTCACCACGGTTGTCTATTTCCTCCTGCCCATCCCTGGCCGGATGCGACAGAGCTCGTGGGAGTTGCTGTTCAGCTGCGGCGTGGTCGTCCTTGGCCTGCTTATTCTGCTCGCGGTCCGGCGCCTGCTCCGGGCGGGCGAGGGGGCGAGGATCCGGGGCCTGGTGCTGCTGCTGGTCCTGACCGTGCTGTTCTTCTCGTGGTGCGATAACTCCCTCGCGATGCTGCCCGGGCAGTTCGCCCAGCTGCACACCAAGATCGACGCCCTGTACTTCACGGTCAGCACGCTGACCACGGTCGGATTCGGGGACGTGCACGCCGCGGGGCAGCTCGCCCGCGCCGCGGTGACCGTGCAGATGGTCTTCAACCTGGTCTTCATCGGCCTGGCCGCGGGCCTCGTGTCCGGCTTCCTGCGGACCCGCGCCTCGCGCCGCATGCGCCCGGCGCAGGACGGGGCGAGCCCCGTCCCTGATGGGCAGGACGGGGCTCGCTGACCGCGGCCGGCAAGGCTGGCGGCTCGCCGACGGCGTTACATCGTCTGGTGCTGCCGCTCGTACTCCCGGAGTTCCCGCTCGCGCGCCTTGCTCTGCGCACCGTGCGCGAGCCCCCAGATCGCCGCGATACCCAGGGCGACGATGATGATGCCCCACAGCGGATAGAACGGGATCACCATGAAGCCCGCGACCGCCGTCAGCACCCCCATGACGATGCCGAGCGGCCGGGACAACGGAAGTCCGAGCAGGTGGCACGCCCCGACCGCGAACGTCACGATGCCGAGCCCGAACAGCACCCACCCCCAGGACACGATGCCCCAGTTGTAGGCGTAGCCCGCGAAGGAGTGATAGAAGCTGTGCCGAACCACGAAGGCTAGCCCGACGAGGAAGGTCAGCAGCCCTCCCAGCACCAGGAACAGCCCCCCGTGCACGGTGTTCGCGTACGTTTCCATCGCGCTCTGACCGTAGGGCCCAGGGGGCCCGGGCTCCTCCCGCCCAGTGCGGCCGTAGCCCTGCGTCGGCTGCGCGCTTCCCTGGTAGGTTCTCGTGGTGGTCGTGCTGTACTGATCGCCTGTCTGGCCTGTCCCGCCCGTCGCCTGTGCTCCCGAGGCCGTACCGGGCCCGGTACCCGTAGCACCGGTCTGCTGCCCGGTCTGGCCCGCCTGGTCCTCCTGCCAGCCCGAGGACGAGGACTTGTCGTGTGCTCTCCTCATGAACACTCCCCTCTGACCTGGCCCGCAGGCCAGACGCGCCGCTACCCCTGTCAGGCAGCGGCCGCCCGCTTGCTGACCGGTTGCCCGGGTTCTCTTATGGACGCTACGGACGGCCGCGCGTCACGGGCATCACCCGGCGGGGGTGATCCGCGAGGTCGGCCCAGCGGGTGCCCCGGAGCCCTGTATTCCGGGCATACCGGGTCGCTCCGATTGATGGCCAGCCCGCCTGGGTATGCCGCGTACCGGGCGTTGAGCTGCAGTTTCACCGCGGCGGGTGACGGGGGCAGCGGGCACACTTCGTGAGCTCCCGGTCGCCAGCGCCGCGAAACCGCGGGTCACTTCGGGGGGGCGATGACGAGCGTCGTCGGCGGCCCGGCCGTGTCCATGAGTCGGCACGCCGCGGCTGGGTCGCTGCTAGCTGACAAGCTGCGGATACCGCGGCCGGGCGTCGCCGTGCTCGCGCGGCCCAGGCTTACCGCCCGCATCGAGGCCGCCGTCGGCTGTCCGGTCACGCTGATCACCGGGCCGCCCGGCGCCGGGAAGACGATGGCCGCCGGGCAGTGGGCCGCGGCGCGCCCACCGGCTCGCCGCCCGGCGTGGGTCACGCTCGACGCCGGCGACGCCGAGCCGGGCCGGTTCTGGCGGTACCTGACCGCGGCGCTGTCGGTGACCGGCGTCGCCACCCCGCCCGACGGCGTCCGCCCGGACGACGTCCCGCACTGGCTCGCTACTGCCGTCCCGGCGACAGCGCCGCCGGTGGTGCTTGTCCTCGACGACGTCGGCCTGATCGCGGGCAGCGCGGCACTCGCCGGGCTCGACGAGCTCATCAGGCATGAGCCGGCCGGGCTCCGGCTCGTCCTGGTCGGCCGGTCGGCGCCCGCCCTGGGCCTGGCGCGGCTGCGGCTGGCCGGCGAGCTGGCCGAGATCGGCGCCGCCGAGCTGGCCTGTACCAGCGAGGAGATCGGCGCCTACTTCGACATGCTCGGCCGGCCGCTGCGCCCGGCCGAGCGCGACGAGGTCATCCGCCGCACCGAGGGCTGGCTGGCCGGGCTGCGGCTCACCGTGCTGTCCGCCCAGGCCGACCGGGTGACCGCACACGCCCTGGTGGCGGACTACGTGCAGGACGAGGTGCTGGGCCCCCTCCAGGCCGACGTGCGCCGGTTCCTGCAGCGCACCTGCCTGACCGAGTCGGTACCGGCCACGCTGGCCAGCGAGCTGACCGGTGATCCGGCGGCCGCTCAGGTGCTCGACCGGCTGAGCCGGGCGGGCAGCCTGGTCGCGCCGGTGGCGCCCGACTCGGGCGAGTACCGGTACCACCCGATGCTGCGGGACGTGCTCACCGGATGCCTACGCCGGGAGCTGCCGGAGGAGGTCCCGGACCTGCAGCGCCGCGTGGCACGCTGGCACGCGGCGCACGGGGAGGTCGCGGCCGCGGTGCGAGCCGCGGCCGACGTCGGTGACTGGGACTTCGGCGCACAGGTGCTCAACCGGGCCGGGCCGTCGGTCATGCTGTCGGCCGAGGGTCCCGCGGTGGAGCAGGCGCTCGCCGGGGCGCCGCCGGACTGGGTCGCCGGGGAGGCCACGCCCGCGATGGTGCTCGCCGCCGGGCGGCTGTGGCAGGGTGACGCGGACGGAGCGCTGCCACATCTGGAAGAGGCGCAGCACGCGCTCGCCGGGCTCGCCGATGCCGAGCGCGGCCAGGCCGAGCTCTGGCTCGCGGCGCTGCACGTGCTCTACCAGGCCGCCGCGGCGGGGCCGGAGACCGCCCGGCCGGGCTGGCTCGACGCCGAGCGCACACTCGCCAGCCGGGTGCACGGCGACCCACGCGGGCGGCAGCACGAGGCGCTCGGCCTGCTGTGGCTCGCGCTCGGCTTCGCCGCCCTGCGCTCGTTCGACCTGCACCAGGCGCGATCGGCGCTGCTGCACGCGGGCTCCCAGCTGTCGGCCGGGGGACTGCTGGCGCTGCGCGAGCGCGGCCGGTGCTGGGAGGCCGTCGCCGCGGCGCTGTACGGCGACCTCGCGGCCGCGTCGCGGCTCACGACAACCGTGGCCGACGGCCCGCACGGCCAGGACGGCGAGCTCGCGCCGGTGCTCGCGCTGGCCAGCGCCGTGGTCAGCCTCGGTCGCGACGAGCTGGACGAGGCGTCGGCGCTGCTCGACCAGGCCCAGCTGGCAGCGATGGCGCCACGGCCCGCGGGCGAGCCATCGATTGCGCTGCTCAGCGGGCTGCTGCGGGCCCGGCTCGCGGTTGCAGACGGGAACCTGCCCGGCGCTCGCGGGCTCGTCAGGTGGCTCACGGACGCCGCGGCCGGATCGGTTCAGCTCGCCGACCTGCCCGCGGTGCCGGGCCCGGCGGCGGGCTCGGACCAAGCCGAGGGGCCGGGCCGGACACAGGGCGCCGCGGCCGTGGTGGCGCTGCTGGACGCCGAGATCAGCCTCGCGGCGGGGGAGCGAGAGCGCGCCAGGGCAACGCTCGCGGAGCTAGCCGGGCCTGCCGCCGGGCCGCCGGCCGACCCGGCCACCCGGGCCGAGGTCGCCGTCGGGCAGGCGCGGCTGCTCATCGCCGACGAAGACGATAAGGCCGCGCTGAAGCTCGTCGAGCCGGTGCTCGCCGAGCCGGCCGGAAGCTGCTCGACCACCGACCGGATCACGGCCCTGCTGACCGCGGTGATCGCGCACCGCAGGCTCAGTCAGCCGGGCGAAGCGGCCGAGCTGCTGTCGCAGGCGCTGGCGCTGGCCGAGCCGGACGACGCCTGCGGGCCGTTCCTGCTGGCCGGGTCGGCCGTCCGGTCGGCGCTCACGGTGCTCATCTCCCCGTCCAACCGGTGCGCCCGCTTCGCCGCCCGGATCCTGGACCGGTTCGACGGCCGACTGTCCCGGCCAGTCGCCAGCCAGCCAGCGGCGCTGCTCACCGACAGCGAGCTGGCAGTGCTGCGGTTCCTGCCGTCCCACATGACGAACCAGGAGATCGCCGAGTCGCTCTTCCTCTCCATCAACACCATCAAGACGCACCTGAGCTCGGTATATCGGAAGCTGGGCGTAGCGAATCGGCGCCAGGCGATCGCGCAGGGCCGCCGGCTGGAACTGCTGTTACGGCGGGCTGACGGCGGCTACGCGGCGCTCGGGACGTAGCGGCTCGACTCAGACCGCCTGGTCAGTGCCCGACTCGCTCGCAGCAGGCTGAAGGCCAGCCCCCCGAGCACGAGGCCGTAGAAGATCAGCCAGGCGCCCGCGATGGTCAGCAGCAGCACCAGGGTGATGGCCGGCCAGACGAGCAAGATGATCCCGGCAGCCAGGCTGCAGAGGCCGAGCACCGCGCGGACGCCGCGGCCAGGGACCCGTGCGGACACTGCGACACCGATGTCGGCGATGCCGTGCGCGATGAAATAGACGCTAATCAGGAACGTCAGCAGGAACAGGCTGAGCGCGTGGTGCCGCAGGCAGTACAGCCCGGCGAGCACGGCGACGATGCCGATGACGACGTACGCGGCTCGCATGCCGCCGCTCCGGTCGCTGGCGGTGAGACCCTCCCACAGCTTGATCAGCCCGGATACCACGAGGGCCGCTCCGATGAGGATCGCCACCACGATGAGCGACGCGTGCGGCCAGACCAGCAGACAGATGCCCAGCGCGATCATGCCCAGGCCGCCGAGCAGCACGGCCGGCCACGACTGTCGCGCGGCCTTGGCCAGGAGGGCGTCACCGCGGGCGTCGACCGCGGCCGCATCCGCGCCGAAGTTCCGCTGACCGCGCTCATCCTGGTCGCGGTCGCCAGCTCGCGGCTCGTACTGCTGAGGCACCTGCGTCGGTGCTGCCGTGGCGTGCGTGCCGCTGGCGCCCGACGTGCTGCCGCTCGCTCCGGCACTTCCGGAGCCCAGCGGATCGGTCATCTCGCCTCCCGAGAAGTCAGGTGCCGGGCAGCGCCAACGTGGCGGCGTCTGCCCAGGCCACCACCTGCCATGCTGCGCGGGGCGAGTTCCCGTGATCATCACCCGTCGCGGGTGAATAGCCGGAGGCTGTCCTAGACTTGGCGGGCAGCAACCAGCCGCGTCGTGCTAGCGGCAACCACCATTCCCAGGAAGCGACCCCAGGTGAAGACCGACCTCGAAGAGCTCAGCCCGACCAGGATCAAGCTGACTATCGAAGTTCCGTTCTCCGAGCTCAAGCCGAACCTGGACAAGGCATACCGGGAGGTGGCGCGCCAGGTCCGGGTGCCGGGGTTCCGGCCGGGGCACGTGCCGCCGCGGGTGATCGACATGCGCATCGGCCGCGGCGTGGTGCTCGAGCAGGCGGTGAACGACGCGGTGCCCGAGCTGTACAGCAAGGCGGTGTCGGAGCACGATGTGGTGCCGCTGAGCCAGCCCGACGTCGAGGTCACCAAGCTGGACGACGGCAAGGAGCTAACGTTCACCGCGGAGGTCGACGTCCGGCCGCATTTCGATCTCCCTGATCTGGACGCCCTGTCGGTGACCGTCGAGAACGCCGACGTCGACCCCGACCAGGTCGAGGAGTATCTGGCTACGCTGCGCGAGCGGTTCGCCTCGCTGCGGACCGTCGACCGCCCGGCGGGCAGCGGCGACTTCGTCTCCATCGACCTGGCCGCGACCGTCGACGGCACGGCCGTGGACGACGCACAGACCACTGGCTATTCCTACGAGGTGGGCAGCGAGTCCATGCTGGACGGGCTCGACGAGGCGCTCGCCGGGATGACCGCGGGCGAGACGAAAACCTTCGCTGCGGAGCTGGCCGGCGGCTCCCAGGCCGGGAAGATGGCCGACATCCAGGTGACCGTCAACTCGGTGAAGGTCAAGGACCTGCCCGAGCTGGACGACGAGTTCGCCCAGTCGGCAAGCGAGTTCGACACCATCGGCGAGCTGCGCGCCGCGACTCGCCGGCAGCTGGCGGCGGTCCGGCAGGCTGGCCAGGCCGGCCAGGCCCGGCAGCGGCTGCTCGACGCGCTGATCGACCAGCTCGATATCCCGCTGCCCGAGCGCATCGTCGAGTCGGAGGCTGAGCACCGCCGGCACAGCCTGCAGGACCAGCTGACCCGAGCTGGCCTCACCATGCAGGCCTATCTGGAGTCCGCCGGCACCACGCAGGCCAAGCTGGAGGAGGACTTCCTGGCGGATGCCCGGCGGTCGGTCAAGGCGGGCTTCATCCTCGACAAGGTCGCCACCCAGGAGGACCTCAAGGTCTCGCCGGAAGAGCTCAGCGCCTACGTGACGGAGCAGGCCTACCGGATGGGCGTCGCCCCTGATCAGCTCGCACGGCAGCTTTCCGACAACGGCCAGCTGCCGGCCGTGGCGGCCGACGTGCTCCGCGGTAACGCGCTCAGCTGGCTCGCCCAGCACGCCAGGATCGTCGACGAGGCCGGCCGGCCGGTGGACCTGAGCAGCGGCGCGGCGGCCGCCGAGACGGGCGACCAGGAAGGTGCAGCCGAAACCGAGGATGGCGACGCCGAGGACGACGCGGCCGACGAGGGCGCTACTGCGGACGGCGCCGAAAACGGCGACCAGGCGGACTAACCGCCGGCCCGCACGCAGCCCGTTCCCTTATCGGCGCGATCGCGCGCCAGCACCGGAAATGGTCGCTCTGCCTGCGCCGTCAGCGAACAGCGGGCCTCGGCGGCGAGGGGGGTCCCGGCCGCGCGTTATGGTCACAGTCAAGACAGGCGCGGCGCGACGACAGCGAGGTGACATGGTGACCACGCCTCCCGACGACCTGCGGCGTATCGCCTCCGGGCTGGATCACGCTGTGCTGGACCACACCGTGCTGGACCACACCGTGCCGGATCAGCCGGTATGGGCCAGGACCGCTGAGGCGCCGGTGCAGCCGCTGGGCGACATGCTGTTCCAGCGCCTGCTCCGGCACCGGATTATCTTCCTGGGTCAGCAGGTAGACGATGACCTGGCAAACCGGATCTGCGCCGAGCTGATCCTGCTCGCGGCCGAAGATGACAAGAGGGACATTAGCCTCTATATCAACTCGCCAGGCGGGTCCGTCTATGCCGGAATGGCCATCTACGACGTGATGCAGTTCGTCCCGAATGACGTGGCGACGTACGCCATGGGGATGGCCGCCTCGATGGGCCAGTTCCTGCTGAGCGCCGGCGCGCCGGGCAAGCGGTACGCCATGCCGCACGCGGCGATCCTCATGCACCAGCCGAGCGGCGGCATCGGCGGCACGGCGACCGACATCAGGATCCAGGCCGAGCAGAGCCTGTACATCAAGCGGCTGATGGCCGAGCGGATCGCCATGCACACCGGCAGGTCGGTGGAGCAGATCGAGGCCGACTCCGACCGGGATCGGTGGTTTACGGCCGAGGAGGCCAGGGACTACGGGATCGTCGACCACGTGGTCACGAGCGCGACCGAGGTGCCGTCCGCCGGTCCCGTGTCATGAGTGCCCCGCTACCGAAGGCACAGCAAGGAGGTCCGACAGTGACCGCTGACTCCGCCGGGCTGGAGCCGGACCGGCCGCGCCGCACCCAGGCGCGCTACGTGCTGCCGTCGTTTGTCGAGCGCACGTCGTACGGCGTCAAGGAGATGAACCCGTACAACAAGCTGTTCGAGGAGCGGATCATTTTCCTCGGCGTGCAGATCGACGACGCCTCGGCCAACGACGTGATGGCGCAGTTGATCACCCTCGAGTCGATGGACCCCGCCCGCGACATCCTCATCTACATCAACTCGCCGGGCGGGTCGATGACCTCGATGATGGCGATCTACGACACCATGCAGTACATCCAGCCGGAGATCCAGACCTACTGCCTCGGCCAGGCGGCGTCGGCGGCGGCGGTGCTGCTCGCGGCCGGCACCAAGGGCAAGCGCTTCGCGCTCCCGAACGCGCGGATCCTCATCCACCAGCCGGCGGTGGAGAGCGGCTACGGCCAGTCCAGCGACCTCGAGATCCAGGCCAGGGAGATCCTGCGGATGCGGTCGGCCATGGAGACCATCCTCGCGCGGCACACCGGCCAGGCTGAGGACCGGGTTCGGCGCGACATCGAGCGGGACAAGTTCTTCAGCGCGCACGAGGCGCAGGAGTACGGTCTGGTCGATGAGGTTCTGACGATGCTGAAGCGCAAGCCGGAGGTAGTGTCGTCCTAGGGCGGTTGGCGTCGGGGCCGCAGCGCGGGATGCTGCGACGGCCGGCGCGCCGGCGAGGTGTTCCTTAGGCCACCCCTAAGGCCGCCGAGGCGGTACCGTCTAGGTTTTACGGACATCGGTTTCATTCGTCGATGTGGTCGGGATGCCGGGCCGGCGCTAGCCGGCCAGCCAGGCTAGAGGGAGTAACGAGGTGGCACGCATCGGTGATGGCGGTGACCTGCTGAAGTGCTCGTTCTGCGGAAAGAGCCAGAAGCAGGTCAAGAAGCTCATCGCCGGCCCCGGCGTGTACATCTGCGACGAGTGCATCGACCTGTGCAACGAGATCATCGAGGAGGAGCTGGCCGAGCCCACCGAGCTGAAGTGGGACAGCCTGCCGAAGCCGCGAGAGATCTATGAGTTCCTCGACTCCTACGTGATCGGACAGGAGAAGGCCAAGAAGGGCCTGTCGGTCGCGGTCTACAACCACTACAAGCGCATCCAGTCCGGCGGCGACCGGGTCGGACCGGCCGAGGACGGCGTCGAGCTGGCGAAGTCGAACATCTTGCTGCTCGGGCCGACCGGGTCCGGCAAGACGCTGCTCGCGCAGACGCTCGCCCGGCTGCTGAACGTCCCGTTCGCCATCGCCGACGCCACCGCGCTGACCGAGGCCGGGTACGTCGGCGAGGACGTCGAGAACATCCTCCTCAAGCTCATCCAGGCGGCCGACTACGACGTGAAGAAGGCCGAGACCGGGATCATCTACATCGATGAGATCGACAAGATCGCCCGCAAGAGCGAGAACCCGTCCATCACCAGGGACGTCTCCGGCGAGGGCGTACAGCAGGCGCTGCTGAAGATCCTCGAGGGCACCACGGCCTCGGTGCCGCCGCAAGGCGGGCGGAAGCACCCCCATCAGGAGTTCATCCAGATCGACACCACGAACGTGCTGTTCATCTGCGGCGGGGCGTTCGCGGGGCTGGAGAAAATCATCGAGCAGCGGGTGGGCAAGAGCGGCATGGGCTTCGGCGCCGTGCTGCGGGTCAAGACCGACAAGACCGAGTCCGACCCGTTCGCCGACGTAATGCCCGAGGATCTGCTGAAGTTCGGGATGATCCCGGAGTTCGTCGGTCGGCTGCCGGTCATCACCAGCGTGCACAACCTCGACCGGGAGGCGCTGATCCGGATCCTGACCGAGCCCCGCAACGCGCTGGTCCGGCAGTACCGGCGGCTGTTCGAGCTGGACGGCGTCGACCTGGAGTTCACCGACGACGCGCTCGAGGCGGTGGCGGACCAGGCCATCCTGCGCGGCACCGGCGCGCGCGGGCTGCGGGCGATCCTGGAGGAAGTGCTGCTCTCGGTGATGTACGAGGTGCCGAGCCGGAAGGACGTGGAGAAGGTCGTCATCAGCGCGGACGTGGTGCTGCAGAACGTGAACCCGACGCTCGTGCCGCGGGACGTCGCCCGGCGCACCCCCCGGGAGAAGTCCGCCTGAGCTGCGCACCCGGCCCGGCCGGCCCGCCCGGCCCGCCTGGGGGCCCCGCGCGGCACCACTAGACTCGGCTGCTGTGACCACCCGAACCGATACCGTGCAGGCTGACCCGGGCCTGCCGGCGCAGTACAGCCCGGCCGAGGTCGAGGCGCGCCGATACGAGGGCTGGGTGGCCGCGGGATACTTCGCCGCCGACGCCGAGTCGGCGGCCCCGGCCTACACGATCGTGATCCCGCCGCCCAACGTCACCGGGTCGCTGCACGTGGGCCACGCCCTCGACCACACGCTCATCGACGCGCTGATCCGGCGGCGCCGCATGCAGGGCTACAACACGCTCTGGCTGCCGGGCATGGATCACGCCGGCATCGCCACCCAGAACGTGGTCGAGCGCGAGCTCGCCAGGGAGGGGCTGTCCCGGCACGACCTGGGCCGCGAGGCGTTCGTCGACCGGGTCTGGCAGTGGAAGGCCTCCTCCGGCGGCGTGATCCTCGGCCAGATGCGCCGTCTCGGCGACAGCGTGGACTGGTCGCGCGAACGGTTCACCATGGACGAGGGGCTGTCCCGCGCGGTGCAGACCATGTTCAAGCGGCTGTACTCCGACGGACTGATCTACCGCGCCGAGCGGATCATCAACTGGTGCCCGCGGTGCCTGACGGCGCTGTCGGACATCGAGGTCGAGCACACCGAGGATGAGGGCGAGCTCGTCTCCATCCGGTACGGCGACGGGCCGGATGAGATCGTCGTCGCCACGACCCGGGTGGAGACCATGCTCGGCGACACCGGCGTGGCCGTGCACCCGGACGACCCGCGGTACGCGCACCTGGTCGGCAGGCAGATTGAGCTGCCGCTCACCGGCAGGTGGATCCCCGTCGTGGCCGACCCGCACGTCGACCCGGAGTTCGGCACCGGCGCGGTGAAGGTGACCCCGGCGCACGACCCTGACGACTTCGAGATCGGCCGGCGGCACGGCCTGCCCAGCCTGATGATCATGGACCAGCGGGGCGTGATCACCGCCGCCGGCCCGTTCGAGGGCCTGGATCGGTTCGAGGCGCGGCCCGCCGTGCTCGCGGCACTGCGGGCCGAGGGCCGGGTCGTGGCCGAGCGCCGGCCGTACCTGCACGCGGTCGGGCACTGCTCGCGGTGCGGCACCACCGTGGAGCCGCGCCTGTCGCTGCAGTGGTTCGTGAAGGTGGAGCCGCTGGCGAAGGCGGCGGGCGACGCGGTGCGGGACGGCCGCGTCCAGATCTACCCGGCGGAGCTGGCGGCCCGGTACTTCGACTGGGTCGATGACATGCACGACTGGTGCATCAGCCGGCAGCTCTGGTGGGGGCACCGGATCCCGATCTGGTACGGGCCAGCCGGGGAGGTCGTGTGCGTCGGGCCGGATGACGCGCCCCCGACCGGCGAGGGCTGGCGGCAGGACCCGGACGTGCTGGACACCTGGTTCTCGTCCGGGCTGTGGCCCTTCTCGACCCTGGGCTGGCCGGACGACACCCCCGACCTGCGCGCCTTCTACCCGACCAGCGTGCTCGTCACCGGGTACGACATCCTGTTCTTCTGGGTGGCCCGGATGATGCTATTCGGGCTCTATGCGATGGCCGCGGCCGGGCCGGACGGCGCGGTGCCGTTCCGTAAGGTCGCGCTGCACGGGCTGGTCCGCGACCAGTACGGCAAGAAGATGTCGAAGACGCGCGGGAACACGGTCGACCCGCTGGACTGGATCGACCGGTTCGGCGCGGACGCCACCAGGTTCACGCTGGCCCGCGGCGCCACTCCCGGCGGGGACGTCGCGGTCAGCGAGGATTGGGTCGCCGGGGCCCGCAACTTCTGCAACAAGCTCTGGAACGCCGTGCGGTTCGCGCTGCTGAACGGCGTCCGGCCGGCGGCCGCGGACAGTGCCGATGAGGCGCGGCGGCCGGCCGCGGACCGGCTGTCGGTGCCCGACCGGTGGATCCTGTCCCGGCTCGGCGCGGTAACGGCCGAGGTAGACGCGCTGTTCGAGCAGTTCGAGTTCGCCAAGGTGTGCGATGCGCTGTACCACTTCGCCTGGGATGAGGTCTGCGACTGGTACCTGGAGCTGGCCAAGCCGGCCCTGACCGGCTCGGACAGGGTGGCCGCCGAGACCACGAGGCTGGTGCTCGGCGAGGTCCTTGACCGGCTGCTGCGACTGATCCATCCGCTGCTGCCGTTCGTCACCGACGAACTGTGGACCGCCCTCACCGGCGGCGAGTCGGTCGTCATCGCCCGCTGGCCGGGCCAGCTTCCCGAGCTGGCCGCCGATCGGGCCGCGGAGGCCGAGATGGCCGCGCTGATGCGGCTGGTGACCGAGGTGCGGCGGTTCCGGTCTGACCAGGGCCTGCGGCCGTCCCAGCAGGTCCCGGCGAGGCTCGCGGGGATTGGCCGGACCGCGCTCGCGCCGCACGAGGACAGGATCAGGACGCTGCTGCGGCTGGGCGAGGCCGGTCCGGGGTTCGAGCCGACTGCCAGCGTGCACGCCGAGGGCGTCACCGTCGAGCTGGACACCGCCGCCGGGCTTGACGTGGCCGCGGAGCGGGCGCGGCTGGCCAGGGCCCTCGCCGCCGCCGCCGCGGACGTGGCCGCCACCGAGCGCAAGCTGGCCAATCCGGCCTTCGTGGACCGGGCGCCGGCGCAGATCGTGGCCAAGAGCCGGGACCGGCTCGCGGCTGCGCAACGCGAGGTCGCCAGCCTCACCGAGCGGATCGCAGCCCTGTCGTGACCGGTGACGAGGCGCGGCGGCGGCTGCGTGCGGTCGAGCGGGAGATCTTCGCCCGCCGTCCCGAGCACTCGATCGACCCGTCGCTGGAGCGCATCCGGGCGCTCGTGACGCTGCTCGGCGACCCGCAGCGCGCGTACCCGGTGATCCACATCACCGGCACCAACGGGAAAACCTCGACGGCGCGGATGACCGAAGCGCTGCTGCGGGCTCGCGGCCTGCGCACCGGGTTGTTCACGAGCCCGCACCTGTCGCAGGTGGGGGAGCGGATCTGCGTGGATGGACAGCCGCTCGACGCCGAGCGGTTCGTCGCCGCCTACGACGAGATCAAGCCGTACGCGGACCTGGTGGACGCCAGCCAGCAGGTACCGCTGTCCTTCTTCGAGATCCTCTGCGGTATGGCGTTCGCGGTGTTCGCCGACGCTCCGGTCGACGTCTGCGTGCTCGAGGTCGGCATGGGCGGCACCTTCGACAACACCAACGTCGCCGACGGCGTGGTCGCCGTGGTGACGCCGATCTCGCTCGATCACACCCAGTACCTCGGCAGCACCGTCGAGGAGATCGCGGCGGACAAGGCGGGCATCATCAAGCCAGGCGCGGTAGCCGTGCTGGCACAGCAGCCGCCCGCCGTCGCCGAGGTGCTGCTGCGCCGGGCGGCGGCGGTGGGCGCGGGCGTGGCCCGCGAGGGGCTGGAGTTCGGTGTGGTCAGCCGCGAGCTCGCGGTCGCCGGCCAGCAGGTCTCGATCCGCGGGCTGCTCGGCGACTACCCGGACCTGTACCTGCCGCTGTTCGGTGCGCACCAGGCAGGCAACCTGGCCTGCGCGATCGCCGCGACGGAAGCATTCGCGCGCACCCCCGCCGCGGTGGCCGGCGACTTCGACACCGCGCTCGACGCGGCCGTTGTCCGGCAGGCCGTGGCGACGATGACCTCGCCAGGTCGGCTCGAGGTTGTCCGGCGCAGCCCTGTGGTGATCGTGGACGCCGGGCACAATCCGGGCGGGATGGCAGAAAGCGTGGCGGCGCTGACCGAGGCGTTCAGCTTCACGGACCTGATCGTGATCCTGGCCGTCATGGCGGACAAGGACGCGGCCGGGATCCTCGGCGAGCTCGAGCCGGTCGCGGGCCACCTGGTAGCCACCGCCAACTCGTCGGACCGGTCGATGTCGGCCGACGCCCTCGGTACCGCGGCGGCCGCGATACTCGGGCCAGACCGGGTGTCGGTCGCCGAGCGTCTGGACGACGCCATCGAGCTAGGTGTCGCGCTCGCCGACGAGGCGGACGCTCGCGCGGGCGGCGCGCCGGGACAGGTCGGCGTGCTGATCACCGGCTCGGTGGTCACCGCGGGCGAGGCGCGGGTGCTGCTGCGGGAGGGGAACGGCGGCGGTGCGGGCGATTCCTCGTGGCTAGCCCCGCGGCCCGACCGGCGACGGCAGTCGGTGTCCCAGCCGGGCAGCGCGGGGGACCGGCCATGAAGCGGCTGTGCGCCACCGTCCTGATCATGGAGGCCATCGTGCTCTGCCTCGCCGTCCCCGTGGCGGTGCGGATGAACCACCAGGCGCTCGGATCGGCGTGGCTGACCGCGGGGATCGCGGCCGCGGCGGCGGTGGCCTTCGCCGGCGTCGCCCGCCGGATCCTGCCGGTGACACTGGTGGGCGGGAGCCTCGTGCAGGTTTTCGTCATCGCGTCCGGCTCGGTCGTGCCGGCGATGTATTTCCTCGGCACCATCTTCGCGGCGCTGTGGGCTATCGGCATCTGGCTCGGTTATCGCGTCGAGCACGCCGAGCATGCCGAGGGTCAGCAAAGCCCCAAGGGGTGACCAACCGGCGCGCCCCGCCGGCCGGGCCGCACAACCGGCTTGTAGGCTGTCGAACCTGGGATACGCGCTGCGGTATGGCTGCTACTGCGAGCACGTATCCGGTGGCTGACGGTGGCAATTTCGCGGAATGCCGGATCGGGTTTCCTGCGGTGGCACTATCGGCTGTACCGGCGCGTTGGACGTGGCGGTGAGGCGACCGCGTGCTGGTGCAAGCCGGGGCGACCGGCAGGCGTGATTAGGTCTCGGCTGGGCAGGACTAGGAACCGGCTGCGACTGGCCACGCGCAGCACCAGAACAACACCGCAGGACCGGCTGGAAGGTTTTTCCTCTCGATGAGCAACGCGATGGCCTTTCTGGGCCGTGACATGGCTGTCGATCTCGGTACCGCGAACACCCTCGTGTATGTGCGGGGCCGTGGCATCGTGCTGAATGAGCCCTCTGTCGTCGCGCTGAATACCAATACCGGTCAGATCGTCGCCGTTGGCGTGGAGGCCAAGCGGATGATTGGCCGGACACCGGGCAACATCGTGGCGGTGCGGCCGCTCAAGGACGGCGTCATCGCCGACTTCGACGTCACCGAGCGGATGCTCCGGTACTTCATCCAGAAGGTCCACAGGCGCAGTTATCTCGCGAAGCCGCGGCTTGTCGTCGCCGTGCCGAGCGGCATCACCGGCGTCGAGCAGAGCGCGGTGAAGGAGGCTGGTCACCAGGCCGGCGCCCGCCGGGTCTACATCATCGAGGAGCCGATGGCGGCCGCGATCGGCGCCGGGCTGCCGGTGAACGAGCCGACCGGCAACATGGTCGTGGACATCGGCGGCGGCACGACCGAGGTCGCTGTCATCTCGCTCGGCGGCATCGTGACGTCGCAGTCCATCCGGGTTGGCGGGGATGAGCTGGATCAGGCGATCATCAGCTTCGGCAAGAAGGAGTACTCGCTGATGCTCGGCGAGCGCACCGCCGAGGAGATCAAGATCTCGCTAGGGTCCGCGTATCCGGCTCAGGACGAGCCGAACGCGGAGATCCGCGGCCGAGACCTGGTCAGCGGGCTGCCCAAGACCATCGTCATTTCGGCGGAAGAGATCAGGCGGGCGATCGAGGAACCGCTCAGTGTGATCATCGACGCGGTCAAGACCACGCTCGACAAGTGCCCGCCCGAGCTGGCGGGCGACGTGATGGACCGCGGTATCGCGCTCACCGGCGGCGGTGCCCTGCTGCGTGGCCTGGACGAGCGGCTGCGCGAGGAAACCGGCATGCCCATCCATCTGACCGACAACGCGCTGGATTGCGTTGTGCTGGGCACCGGCAAGTGCGTCGAAGACTTCGACACCTTGCAGCAGGTGCTGGTGCCTGAGGCCCGCCGCTAGGCCCCGAACCGCAGCGGGGGTGCCGGGCCTAGGACTGCGAGGTGATTGGAGTGCGCGACACACGGCGGACCCGTGTGGTGCTGGCCGTGCTGGTGGCAGTCGCGCTCGCCCTCATCGTGGTCAGCTACGCCGACAGCGGCAATTCCGTGCTCCGGCCCGTGCGCGCTGCGAGCAGTGACGTGTTCGGTGGCGCCGAGCGCGCAGCCAGCTCGGTCGGCCGGTTCTTCAGCGGGTCTGGCTCGGACTCCAGTCAGGTCGCCGGCCTGCAGAAGGAAGTGCTCCAGCTGCGCGCCGAGCTCAGCCAGGCGCAGGTGAGCAAGTCCGAGTACGCAGCGCTGCGCAAGATGCTGCTGGTCGCCGGCGCGGACCAGGTAAAGGTCGTGGCCGCCAGCGTGATCGCGGTCGGTCAGGGTTACCAGCAGACGGTCACGCTGGACGTCGGCAGCAGCGACGGCGTCCGGGTCGGCCAGACCGTGCTGAACGGCCAGGGCCTGGTCGGCGACGTCACCGCGGTATCCGGCGACACGTCGACCGTCCTGCTGGCCGACGCCGGGTCCGCCGTGATCGGCGTCGCGGTCGCGCCGAGCGGCCAGCTGGGGTGGGTAACCGGTCCGGGCAAAACCGCAGGCGGCACTGGTGTCATGCGCCTGCAGATGCTCAGCTCGGCGGCCGTGCTGGCGCCGGGAGATCAGCTGGTGACCGGCCCGTCGGCCTCGGACCAGCCCTACATACCTGGCGTGCCGGTCGGCGTGATCACGAAGCTGATCAGCGTCAACGGCGCGCTGACCGAGGCCGCGGACGTCCGGCCGTACGTCGACTACAGCGCGCTGTCGGTCGTCGGCGTCGTGCTGGTGCCGCCCGCGACCAACCCAGCGTTCGCGGCCGTGCCGCCGCTGCCGCATCCCGGCCCGACGGTCACTGTCACCGTCACCGCGAGGCCGGGACCGGCCGCTCCGGGAGCGTCGCCGACCCCGACGGCGGTCCCGTGATGCGCGCCGCCTGGGTGATCGTCGTGTCGCTCGCGGTCGCGCTCGTGGTTCAGCTGACCGTGCTGAACGGGCTGCGTCTGCCGGGCGGCGGCGTACCCGACCTCGTGCTCGTGCTGGTGGCGGCGCTGGCCATGGCGGCGGGCCCGGTCGCGGGCACGGTCACCGGCTTCGCCGCCGGCCTGTGTCTGGACCTCGCACCGCCGGGCAGCGCCGCGATTGGGCAGTACGCGCTGGTTTTTTGCCTGGTCGGCTGGGCGGCCGGACGGCTGAGCCCGGTTGCCAGCCATTCGACGCGGCAGTCGGCTGGATTGCTGGCGACGGGCCTGCTGGCGCTGGTGGTAGGGGCGGCCGAGATAGTGTCGGCCGCGGTCAGCCTGCTGGTGGCGCCCAGATCGGCCACCCTCAGCCAGGTACGGGTGGTGCTGCCGTCGACGATCGGCTACGACGTGGTGCTGTGCCCGCTCGTGCTGTCCCTGGTCATGCTCGGGGGCGCGCTGCTCGCCGAGCGGCCGGCTGGCGAACGGTTCCGGGGCGTCCTCGCCGCGGGCAGCCGCGG